>NZ_JAKJSJ010000031.1:0-83260 GCF_050336715.1 Photobacterium makurazakiensis | reverse complement strand
CGCACTGATAATGCTTTATTTATCGACCAGTTATGGAAGATACTTATTAACACCAATACGATATACATCTTGGTATTAACGAATGAATGGCGGTGAAGGAGGGATTCGAACCCTCGATACGGGATAAACCGTATACTCCCTTAGCAGGGGAGCGCCTTCAGCCTCTCGGCCACCTCACCACACAAATTCAGCGTAAAYACACCAACAATAATTGTCACTGYATTTAAATRATGGTGCGCGTGGGAGGATTCGAACCTCCGACCGCCTGGTTCGTAGCCAGGTACTCTATCCAGCTGAGCTACACGCGCACTAAATCGGTGTTACAACAACGACACCTGAAGAATGTCATTATTTATAAAAATGGTGCGCGTGGGAGGATTCGAACCTCCGACCGCCTGGTTCGTAGCCAGGTACTCTATCCAGCTGAGCTACACGCGCACTGATGTTACTTTGCCACAATCTTATAAAAAGATAATGGCGGTGAAGGAGGGATTCGAACCCTCGATACGGGATAAACCGTATACTCCCTTAGCAGGGGAGCGCCTTCAGCCTCTCGGCCACCTCACCGTCTTGCGGGGGCCAATATTACTGCCAGCCAAAAATAAGTCAAACACTTTATTGTGAAAAAACGATACAAACAGTGCGGACGCGCATTTAATAGCCAACAAGGCAATTAAACACACGTAACAATACAATCTATCGTCATATTTTGATGTTATGGCAGTAATTTAGCGTTATTTGCTTTGCGGTACAAAAAAGGCCAGCAATCGCTGACCTTCTTCGAATTAGTAGTTACCAGAGCCCTGGGAACCAGCTTCTTTTTCCGCTTGAATTCGCATGTAAATTTCTTCGCGGTGTACAGAAACTTCTTTAGGTGCATTCACACCAATGCGAACCTGGTTACCTTTAACGCCAAGAACTGTAACGGTGACTTCATCACCGATCATTAGCGTTTCACCTACGCGTCGTGTCAAAATTAGCATTCGTGTGCTCCTTGAGTAATCTCAGTATTATAAGAGTTAACGTTTATTATCCAACAATATTTACATTTTCGTAAATGTTCACTGCTCAAGAAACAGCGAGAAGTCGCCGATTATCCAGACTTTCTGGTTCGACCACAAATTGTTTATGGATTATCTCTACAGCTAATTGCTGATCTTGCCCATTTATCAAAATAGAAAGACAACGAGCAGACCATTGTTGTTGGTAAATAACCAAGGATGATTCAGACAAAGTAAAGCCGATGTGTTCGACCATATTTGCATCAGTCACCCCAATCACTGAGAGAATAGTTACACTCTCTTGGGCTATTTCCACTTTATCTAGCACTAATTTAACTCGTGCTAAATCATCATTAGCTATAACGATAGATGTTGAATCATTAGAGCCAGCATAGCACCAAGCACTCAAACCTAACAGGTTTAACCGCTCCTGCACTGCAATCAACGATTGTGGTACAGATAGTAAGATTTGCTGACTCTGAACAGCTACACCAACAGCACCTTCACAGGCTGATGGCTCAAAATTTACCAAGGTTCCCTCGCTGTCTTCAAACGAAGACAAGACCCTCAAAGGCACCTTATGATGATGAGCATATTCAACTGACTGTAATTGTAGCACTTTTGCGCCATGTCGCGCCATCGATGTCATATCATCGAAATGAATTGATGCTAAACGACACGCATCAGCTACTAATCGAGGGTCAGTACTGTATACCCCATCGACATCGGTAAAAATTTGACACTCATCTGCTTCCAGCGCGCTAGCAATAGCAACAGCCGTGGTGTCTGAACCACCACGGCCAAGAGTCGTGATATTATTTTGACTATCACGCCCCTGAAACCCAGCCACCACAACAATGTTGTCCTGACTGAGTAACGCGTTCAGATTGTCTGTTTCTACCTGAATAATGTTGGCATTATTAAATGCATTATCCGTTCGGATAGCCACTTGATCTGCGGTTAAGGATATCGCACTAAAGCCACGCTTATTCAATGCCATCGCAAGTAACGCCATCGTTACTTGCTCCCCAGCCGACAGCAGTACATCCAGCTCTCGCTGAGTAGGTACTTCATCAACTTGCCTAGCCAAACCAAGCAAGCGGTTTGTTTCTCCAGCCATGGCTGAAACAACCACTACAATTTGATGGCCTTGCTGGCGTGCTTTAATCACACGCTCAGCAACCGCTTCTATTCGCTCGATACTTCCTACCGAAGTACCACCAAATTTCTGCACTAATAGTGCCACTTCACCTCTCCAGAATATTTACAGTTTTTCAGTTAACCAAGGTGTTACAGATTCTAGTGCCGCAGGCAAAGCCGCCGCATCAGTACCACCCGCTTGAGCCATATCAGGGCGACCACCACCCTTACCACCAACCTGCTGAGCAACTAAATTAACTAATTCGCCCGCTTTGACTTTGCCAGTAAGATCTTTGGTTACGCCAGCAATTAGGCCGACTTTGTCGCCACTCACGTTACCCAGAACAACAATACCACTGCCTAGTTGATTTTTAAGTTCATCAACCATACCGCGTAGCGCTTTGTTGTCTGCGTCATCCAATTTAGCGACTAAGACTTTTACGCCATTAATTTCTTGCGCTTGATTGATAAGATCCGCGCCTTCTTGTGCCGCAAGCTTATCTTTTAATTGCTGAATTTCTTTTTCAAGCTGCTTGCTATGAGCAACCAATGCACCCACTTTTGTCGCTACAGATGCCGCATCTGATTTCACCAGACCAGCAGTTTCAGTCAGTAGTGCTTCTTGTGCATGAAGTGCTTCGATTGCCGTTTCACCAGTCACCGCTTCAATACGGCGGATACCCGCGGCGATACCACCTTCAGATACGATCTTAAATAGACCAATATCACCGGTGTTTACGGCGTGAATACCACCACATAGCTCAACAGAGTAATCACCCATGCTAAGGACACGAACTTCATCATCATACTTTTCGCCAAACAGTGCCATTGCACCTTTTTCTTTGGCTGAATCAATGTCCATCACATCCGTTGAGATGTTGTGGTTACGACGAATTTGCTCATTCACAACACGTTCAATTTCACGAAGTTGCTCAGTGCTTACGGCTTCTAGGTTCGAGAAGTCAAAGCGTAAGCCATCAGGCTTCACCAAAGACCCCTTCTGAGCAACATGTTCACCCAGTAGGTTACGTAATGCCGCATGCAGTAAGTGTGTCGCTGAGTGGTTCAGGCTAATTGCCGCACGACGTGCTGCATCAACCGTTGCCGTAAGTGTTTCACCAACCTTTAGGCTGCCTGTGGTTAATTGACCGACATGGCCAATTGCATTGCCAAATTTTTGGGTATCAGTAACCGTAAACGATGCCACATCAGCATTCATGACACCGGCATCACCACACTGACCACCTGACTCGGCATAGAACGGCGTGTTATCAAGCACAACCAGAGCATCATCACCCGCATCAATGCTATCAACAGCATTGCCGTCACGGTAAAGCGCAACAACAGTAGCCTGACCTTCTGTTGCGTTATAACCACAGAATTCAGTGCTCGCATCAACTTTGATCGCATCGTTGTAATCAACACCAAATGTGCCCGCTTCACGCGCACGTTGACGTTGTGCTTCCATCGCATCGTTGAAACCATCTTCATCGATCGAGAAACCGCGTTCACGTGCGACATCATTGGTTAAATCCGCAGGGAAACCGTATGTGTCATACAGTTTAAATACCGTTTCACCGTCAAGTACTTTGCCATCAAGGTTATCGATCGCATCAGCAAGGATTGTCATACCACGGTCAAGGGTGCGACCGAAGTTGTCTTCTTCAATCTTAAGTACTTTCTCGACCATTGCTTGCTGTTTCTTCAGCTCTTCACCAGCAGTACCCATGATTTCAGCCAAAGGACCTGCAAGTTTGTAGAAGAATGCACCAGTAGCACCGAGCTTGTTACCATGACGTACCGCACGACGAATAATACGACGTAGTACATAGCCACGGCCTTCATTTGACGGCATCACACCATCAACAATCAGGAAAGCACAAGAACGAATGTGGTCAGCCACAACGCGCAATGATTGGTTCGACAGATCGTCATGACCAATCGTGCTCGCGGCTTCTTTGATCAGAGTTTGGAAAATATCGATTTCGTAGTTAGAGTGAACACCCTGCATAATTGCAGCGATACGTTCAATCCCCATACCAGTATCAACCGATGGCTTTGGTAGCGGCTCCATAGTGCCGTCAGCCTGGCGGTTGAACTGCATAAATACGTTGTTCCAGATCTCGATGAAGCGATCACCATCTTCTTCAGGCGTGCCAGGGCGGCCACCCCAAATGTGCTCACCGTGATCATAGAAAATTTCGGTACAAGGACCACATGGGCCAGTATCGCCCATCTGCCAGAAGTTATCTGACTCAAATGGTTTACCACCTTTCTTATCACCAATACGTACGATACGATCGGCAGGGATACCCATTTCCTTGTTCCAGATCTCAAATGCTTCGTCATCGGTCTCATAAATAGTGACCAGCAGACGATCTTGAGGCAGCTTTAATACGTCAGTTAAGAATTCCCACGCATACTTGATGGCATCTTGCTTGAAGTAATCACCAAAACTGAAGTTACCCAGCATTTCAAAAAACGTATGGTGACGGGCAGTAAAGCCCACATTTTCCAAGTCATTGTGCTTACCACCAGCACGCACACAACGCTGAGCAGTGGTCGCTCGAGTGTAGTTGCGCTTTTCCAGACCTAAAAAAGTATCTTTAAATTGGTTCATACCTGCATTGGTAAACAACAACGTTGGGTCGTTAGCAGGTACAAGAGAAGAGCTTTCCACGATCTGGTGGCCTTTGCTCTCAAAAAACGCAAGAAACGCACGGCGAATCTCATCAGTGCTCATGTACATTGGCAAATCCTGAATAATGCTTATATGTAAACTGAATTGTCGTATTTATGTGTCATCGAACCTGCCACCGTTCCCCCAATGGGATAACAATTAAACAGGCAATAATTGAACTAACATAAATTCTTTGGCGGTTATTGTAAAACAACGGTGGGCAATACGGGAAATGTTATGTGAAGAATTAGTGTATTTTATAGCAAACTGAATAGCCTTCGCGGTATTTGTTAGTGTTTTATGCAACTAAGTGCTATTGCACAACTAAAATTCCTCATCAATATTGAGTGCATATTTGATCTGTTCAAAATCAAACCCTCGAGACTGCATAAAACGACAACGACGCGCTTTCTCTTTCAGCGTTTCGATTTCCGTCTGACCAAACTTCCGTGCCGCTACAGACTTTGCATGCTCGAACCAATCAAACTCATCCTCTTCGAACAGCTGTTGAATAATGCTTTCATGCACGCCCTTGATCGTCATTTCTTGGCGAATGCGCAGTACTCCCCATCCTTTGGCAATACCATTGGTTAAGGTTTTTTCGGCATAGCGCGCATCATCAAGCCAGTTATAGTCTTGGCAAAATTCAATTGCCTCAGCAACCTCTAACGCTTCATACCCACGTGCTGTTAGCTTTTGCCGTAATTCAGTTTCAGCATGATCCCGACGTGATAAATAGCCAACCGCTGCTTCCTTCGCACTTTTTTGAGGTTTTTTCATTATTACTGTCCAGATAGCAAAACGGGCAGGTAATAACTACCTGCCCGTTCTAATTAATTGTCATGCAGTGAGAGCACTATAGGCCTCAACTCTTTTTGATGACCTTAAAATGCCTGATCTTCTTCTGCGTCACTCTTTTCAAGAGCTTCTTCTTCCGTCGCAGTCGTTAACAGCAGATCACGTAATTTCTTCTCGATTTCAGCAGCAATTTCTGGATGCTCAACAAGGTATTTGCATGAGTTTGCCTTGCCCTGGCCAATTTTATCGCCTTGGTAGCTGTACCAAGCGCCAGCTTTCTCAACGAACTTGTGCTTAACGCCTAGGTCGATCAATTCACCGTTGCGGTTGAAACCTTGACCATACAGAATTTGCGTTTCAGCTTGCTTAAATGGCGCTGCGATCTTGTTCTTCACAACTTTAATACGCGTTTCGTTACCAACAACCTCATCGCCATCTTTGATTGCACCAGTACGACGGATATCAAGACGAACAGACGCGTAAAACTTAAGTGCGTTACCACCTGTTGTGGTTTCCGGGTTACCGAACATCACACCAATTTTCATACGAATTTGGTTGATAAAAATACACATACAATTAGATTGCTTCAGGTTACCCGTGATCTTACGCATCGCCTGAGACAACATACGTGCCTGCAAGCCCATGTGCGAATCACCCATCTCGCCTTCAATTTCAGCTTTTGGTGTTAGCGCTGCAACTGAGTCAACCACAAGAATATCGACTGCACCAGAACGTGCTAGCGCATCAGCAATCTCTAATGCTTGCTCACCCGTATCAGGCTGTGACACCAACAATTGGTCGATATCAACACCTAGCTTTTGCGCATAGATAGGATCGAGTGCATGCTCTGCATCGATGAACGCACACGTTTTGCCAACTTTCTGAGCAGCAGCAATAACTTCTAACGTTAACGTTGTTTTACCTGAAGATTCTGGACCGTAGATTTCTACAATACGTCCCATTGGTAGACCACCAGCACCCAATGCAATATCAAGAGATAGAGAGCCAGTTGACACTGTTTCTACATCCATTGTGCGGTTGTCGCCCAATTTCATGATTGAGCCTTTACCAAATTGTTTCTCAATTTGACCTAACGCGGCGGCAAGTGCCTTCTGCTTGTTGTCGTCCATTCGACTCTCCAACGGATGCTTAATATTGAGTACGAGATAAGTACTGATAATGATGATTAGTATACTGTCTATTCATACAGTGTCTAGCACTGTATGAAATTTTTTTTGTGACGCTGACTACAAGCTTTGTAGATTACCCCAAAGACTGTAAACGATGCAGTAATCCATGCAGTGACTTCTCAACCGCTTGCGTCCTTACAGCCTGGCGGTCACCAGAAAATAAACAGGTTTCAACTTCCTGCCAACCTGTTTTATCCGCCCAAGCGAAACAAACAGTGCCTACGGGCTTATCCGCCGTACCGCCACCAGGGCCAGCAATACCACTAATAGCAACGCTGATGTCAGCCCGCGAATGGGCTAATGCCCCTATTGCCATTTCAATGACCGTTGCTTCACTTACTGCACCATGCACACTAAGCGTTGCATCCTGCACGTCTAACATTTGCTGTTTAGCTTCATTGCTGTAAGTCACGAATGCACGGTCAAACCATGCTGAGCTACCCGCTATTTCAGTGATCGCCATCGATACACCGCCACCTGTACATGACTCTGCCGTAGCGGCTACCCACTGTTGCTGAGATAGCGCATGCCCTACTCGCTCTGCCAATTCCATTCAGACTTCCTCGCTATGCTATACCGACTTTGCCAACAAGATACTCTGCACGTTTAAGCACAGCAAGTTAAGCTGCCGCTAAGCTAAAAATATGACTTGCCACTTTGCCCTCCCGCCCGATTCACGTATCCTAGTCGGCCAGAATTATTTCCGGAGCCAGGGATAAAATCCCTTTATCTTCCGGCACAATTTAGCAGGCAATATCGTGACAGTGAAAGGCATAGAAAAGCACACCCCAATGATGCAGCAGTTTTTGAGGATTAAAGCCGAAAACCCTGACATTCTGCTATTTTATCGTATGGGTGACTTCTACGAACTATTTTTTGATGATGCTAAACAAGCATCACAACTTTTAGACATATCCCTCACCAAACGTGGCTCTTCTAACGGTCAGCCAATCCCAATGGCGGGAGTACCTTACCACTCCATCGAAGGGTACCTTGCTAAGCTCGTACAGCAAGGTGTTTCGGCTGCAATTTGTGAACAGATTGGCGATCCTGCGACCAGTAAAGGCCCCGTTGAACGTCAAGTTGTCCGAATTATTACCCCCGGCACCGTCAGTGATGAAGCCCTGCTAAATGAACGTCACGATAACCTTATTGCTGCGATTTACCATGATAATGGTACTTTTGGTTATGCGACCTTAGACATTACCTCTGGTCGCTTCATGTTAACCGAGCCTAAAACCGAAGAAGAGATGCAAGCAGAGCTGCAACGCACAAGCCCAGCTGAATTACTCTACCCTGAAGATTTTGCTCTGCTGGGTTTATTCCATGGTTTAAAAGGAGCTCGCCGCCGCCCGGTTTGGGAGTTTGATCTCGACACCGCACGCCAACAGTTAACCCTGCAATTTGGCACTCGTGACCTTGTCGGTTTTGGGGTTGAGCAAGCTGAACACGGCCTTTGTGCTGCTGGCTGCTTGATGCAATATGTTAAAGATACCCAGCGTACCGCTCTCCCGCATATTCGCGCGATCACCCAAGATACCAAAGATCATGCCGTGATCTTGGATGCCGCCACTCGCCGTAATCTTGAGCTGACACAAAACCTCGCAGGTGGCTTTGATAACACATTGGCTTCAGTGCTTGATCAGACGACCACCCCAATGGGCAGCCGCTTATTAAAACGCTGGTTACATCAACCTATTCAAGATCAAAAGCAGCTAAACGGTCGCCTTGATGCCATTGCTACCTTTAAAGACTCTGGCATGTTTATAGACGTGGCTGGTGTACTACGTCATATGGGTGACTTAGAGCGTATTCTTGCTCGCTTGGCACTGCGCTCAGCTCGTCCACGTGATTTGGCCCGTATGCGCACAGCCCTGCAACACTTGCCTGAACTTGCTGAACTATTAGCAGAGCTGCCACAACCTCGTATTGGTGAGCTGGCTCAATTTGCCGCCCCAATGGAGCAGCTCTGTGAATTATTAGAACGTGCCATTATTGAAAACCCACCCGTTGTGATCCGCGATGGTGGCGTACTCGCCCCTGGCTATAACGCCGAACTTGATGAATGGCGTGATCTGGCAGATGGTGCGACTAAGTTCTTAGAAGAGCTAGAAGCTAACGAACGTGAGCGCCACGACATTGATAGCCTCAAAGTTGGCTTTAACCAAGTACACGGTTTTTTCATTCAAGTTAGCCGTGGACAAAGCCACTTAGTGCCAAGCCACTATGTTCGTCGCCAAACCTTGAAAAATGCAGAACGGTATATTATTCCCGAGCTAAAAGAGCATGAAGACAAGGTGCTCAACTCAAAGTCAAAGGCGTTGGGACTTGAGAAGAAGCTTTGGGAAGAGTTATTTGATCAATTATTACCGCACCTCGAACAATTACAAGATGCTGCAAGTGCCTTGTCGGAACTCGATGTGTTAACCAACTTAGCAGAGCGGGCTGATAGCCTTAATTACTGCCGCCCAGAGTTAACCAGCAAAGCAGGGATCGAAATCACTGCGGGTCGCCACCCTGTGGTAGAGCAGGTACTTAGCGAACCCTTTATCGCTAACCCTATCTCACTGCATCGCGATCGTCGCATGTTAATCATTACGGGTCCGAATATGGGTGGTAAATCAACCTATATGCGTCAAACAGCGCTGATCGCATTACTGGCACACGTTGGTTCATTTGTACCCGCCGAAGCGGTTAAAATCGGCCCTCTTGATCGAATTTTTACCCGTATTGGTGCATCCGATGATCTGGCTTCAGGCCGCTCAACCTTCATGGTGGAGATGACCGAAACTGCAAATATCTTGCATAATGCGACGCAAAATAGTTTGGTGCTAATGGATGAGATTGGTCGTGGTACCAGTACCTATGATGGCCTATCACTCGCTTGGGCCAGTGCTGAGTGGTTAGCCGATAAAATCGCAGCCATGACGTTATTTGCCACTCACTACTTTGAGTTGACCGAGTTACCATCATTGATGGATGGTCTGGCGAATGTCCACCTTGATGCGGTTGAACATGGTGATGAAATTGCCTTTATGCATGCCGTACAGGAAGGGGCTGCTAGTAAGTCTTACGGCCTTGCCGTCGCGAGCTTAGCCGGTGTGCCTAAATCGGTGATCAAGCGTGCCAAAATAAAACTAAAACAACTTGAAGCCAGTGGCCATCAGCAAGCGGTCGCACCTACCAGCGCGGCACCAAAAGCAGAGCAGCAACTCAGTCTGATCCCAGAGCCTAGTGAAGTGGAAGAAGCACTTGCCAACATCAACCCAGATGAAATGACGCCACGTCAGGCACTCGATGAGCTCTACCGTTTAAAGGCCTTAATGTAGCCTTTTATAATCAGCTACAGCGAAAACTAAAAAGGGTTGATGCATTGCATCAACCCTTTTTCTTTATCATTTCAGTAACCAAGCATAAGAAGGTTATACAAAAGTGTGGCTTGGTGACTAAAGCTGCTCTTGATTGAAGAGAGATTCAATATTCAACCCTTGGTGGGTCAACATGTCACGCAAACGACGTAGCCCTTCTACTTGAATTTGGCGCACGCGCTCACGCGTTAAACCAATTTCACGACCAACATCTTCTAGCGTCGACGCTTCGTAGCCTAACAAGCCAAAGCGGCGGGCAAGTACTTCACGTTGTTTGGGATTCAATTCCTGCAACCAATGCACAATCGATGTTTTAATATCATCATCTTGGGTTGAGGTTTCTGGACCACCACCTTTTTCATCTGGAATAATATCAAGTAGCGCCTTTTCAGAGTCGCCACCTATCGGGTTATCAACTGAGCCGACTCGCTCATTCAAGCGCAGCATCCGGTTGACATCATCAACAGACTTATCCAACTTAAAAGCAATGTCTTCTGCGGTAGGTTCATGATCAAGCTTTTGAGCAAGCTCTCGGGCAGTACGTAAATATACGTTCAACTCTTTGACGACATGAATAGGCAAACGAATGGTACGCGTTTGGTTCATGATCGCCCGCTCAATGGTTTGTCGGATCCACCATGTCGCGTAAGTAGAGAAGCGAAAACCACGTTCAGGGTCAAATTTTTCAACCGCTCTAATTAAGCCGAGGTTACCTTCTTCCACCAAGTCGAGCAGTGCCAGCCCTCGATTGCTATAGCGGCGGGAGATTTTAACAACGAGTCTTAAATTACTTTCGATCATGCGTTTACGAGCAACGTCATCGCCACGTAACGCTCGGCGGGCATACAGAACTTCTTCTTCTGCCGTAAGGAGTGGTGAAAAGCCAATTTCACCTAAATAGAGTTGGGTCGCATCAAGGGCTTTTTGTGTTGTCCCATATTGCGAAATATCGACTTCTTCATCGCGAGTATTGGTTGCTGCTGCTTTGGTCTCAACACGTTCAGTATCAAGTTCCATTTCTTCTTCGAAGTCAAAGTCTTCTGTGTTTGTAGCAGTATTGCTTCTACTCATAGCGCCTCCCAGATGGCGAGTTAGCAAGACATTACAACTTTACTATGCCATGTTATCTATCTCGGTAAATACCGCATAGGATCAACAGATTTACCTTTGTAACGGATCTCAAAATGCAGCCTAACGTCGCTGGTTCCAGAGCTTCCCATTGACGCAATCTTTTGGCCGACAGTTACTTTTTGCTGCTCTTTTACAAGTACCTGATCATTGTGGGCATAAGCACTAAGGTAATCATCGCTATGCTTGATTATCACTAAGTTGCCATAACCACGCAGTGCATTACCCGCATAAACAACTACGCCGTTAGCTGAAGCATTGATATCCTGTCCTCTCTGTCCAGCAATATCTATGCCTTTATTTCCATTTTCTGCATTGGAAAATTTTGCAATAACGCGGCCTTTTGCTGGCCAAGTCCACTTCGATACTTTGTTGTTAGTAACTTTAGGTTTAGTTGTAACAACTTTGTTACTTTTCGTTTTTTGAGAGTACTCTTTTGCACGAGCCTGATCAACCGTTTTATTGGCGGTTTTTTGCTCAGTTTTGGCTGTGGCCGTTGCCGGCGCTGCTGTCTGCTGGGAGGCAGGCTTCGGCTTTGCCGCTGGCTTAGGTTGAGAAGGAGGTGGTTGTTGCACTGGTCTAGATGCTGTTTTTGCAGGTGTTTTTGTCGTTGTGCTTGCAACAACTACAGGCGCTGCCCGACCATATTTCGGTGCGACATACTTTGGTTTCCAAAGTCGTAATTTTTGTCCCGGAAAAATAGTGTAGGGCTGAGATAAATTATTCGACGAAACAAGTTCTTTAACGTCTTTGCCCGTAATGTAAGAAATAAAATAAAGCGTATCGCCTTTTTGTACTTCGTAAAAACTACCACGATAGCTACCTCGTTCAAGGCTCTGATAGTCTTTACCTAAACTGGCCACTGGGGCTGGAGCATGGGTACTGCACGCAGGCAACGACAAGCAGGCAACCAAGGTTACCCACTTCCATCGTACCTTTGCATCAGTCAACATGTTCATCAATGGCTACGCCAGCTCCCCTGCGACTAATGGTACAAACCGTACCGCTTCAATATCACGGTAGATATAACGTTCACCTTGGCGCTCAATGTACTTTAAAATCTGGAAATCATCTCCCACAGGAATGATAAGTCGCCCGCCATCGGCTAACTGAGTTAACAATTCCATCGGCATATCTGCGGCAGCCGCCGTAACGATAATCGCATCAAATGGCCCTTTCGTCGCCCAACCCTGCCAGCCATCACCATGCTTGGTTGAAATGTTGTGTAACTCAAGTTGTTTTAAGCGACGTTTGGCCTGCCATTGCAAGGCCTTAATTCTTTCAACGGAATAAACATGGTCAACTAACTGTGCCAATACCGCAGTTTGATACCCTGACCCCGTGCCGATTTCAAGCACTCGTGAGTTAGCTTCTAGAGACAATAGCTCTGTCATCTTTGCCACAATATAGGGCTGTGAAATAGTCTGCCCATTGCCAATCGGCAGAGCATTATTTTCGTAGGCTTTGTGAGACAAGGCTTCATCGATAAACAATTCACGAGGAACTGCAGCAAGTGCCTGAAGCACCTTGTCATTACGGATCCCTTGCTGATGTAAATAATTTAGCAGGGTATTCCGCTCTTCCACGTAGCGCATACTTAGTTGCTCTCCAAATGGTTGATCCATTGCTTAATATCACTCAATGCATCATGCGCGGTAAGATCAACTTGCAGCGGCGTTATTGATACACATTGTTGTTCTATTGCATAAAAGTCTGTACCCGCACCAGCATCCTGACAAGCCCCTGGGGGACCAAGCCAGTAGATATCTTTACCACGAGGGTCAACATCTTTCACCATGTTCTCAGCACGATGACGGGCGCCTAAACGCGTAACCTGCCACTCGCCAAGTTCAGAGAAAGGGACATCAGGTACATTAATATTCAGTATTTTGTTATTGGGTAACGGCTGCTTCGCTGCATTGGTAAGCACCAGCTTGACCACCTCAGCAGCAGTAGAAAAATGCGTATGACCAACCAAGGATACCGCAATAGCAGGTACACCAAGAAAGTGACCTTCTGTGGCTGCTGCTACGGTACCAGAATACAGCACATCATCACCAAGATTCGCACCGTGGTTTATCCCTGCGACAACAAAATCAGGGCGATAGTCTAGCCACTCATTGAGTGCAAAATGAACACAGTCTGTTGGGGTACCTTCAACGGATATGCGTTGCTCACCCTCATGACGAATGCGCAACGGGTTATCCAATGTCAGTGAGTTCGATGCACCAGATCGATTTCGATCAGGTGCAACAACCACAACATCACCTAGCTCGCTCAGTACCCGAGCAAGCGTATTGATGCCTTCAGCAAAAATACCGTCATCATTACTGATCAGAATTCGCATGCTCATCACCCTTTTGTTCTAGCTCACACTCTGTCATTAACTCACGAATAACAGCAGTCGCAAAACAGCCTGCAGGTAACGCAAAAGACACGGTGATTTGATCATCGTTAACCTGCCACATCATTTGCTGTGGTTTAAGCAAAAGAGGACGGCGTTCATGACGCATTCGATTGTCACGAATAAGCTTCAGTAGCAGCGGCTCTTGCTCAACAATCGCCATCTCAAAGGCTTCTGCATCGGCCTCTGTTGGCAATGCATTATCACCCATCATGGGAGCTGTGATGAAAGCTTTACCGCTATCAATATCTTGCTGTAGCTGCTCGGTCACTTGCTTGACGACAACGCCACGGTCATCGCCTTCAACCTCTAAACAGTCACCGGCCATCAATGCGTGTACTTTCTGCTGTTCAATACGACTAGAAAGCACCATATTAAACAGCCATGAACGTGCCGCTGATAAATAAAAGCTGCGTTTGCTCTTATCACGGAGACGAAATTCATCGTTACCCCAAGCACGCGCTTTTACTACATTGTTACCACCATGGCCAAAACGTTGCTCACCGAAATAGTTCGGCACACCTGATGCTGCGACTTGCTCAAGGCGAGCCACGACATCTTGTGGCTGATCTAACCCCGTTAGTCGCAACTGGAACCAGTTTCCGACTAAATCACCAGGGCGTAATTTTTTATCATGACGAGCGGTTTCGATCACTTCAATACCAGGGTGTTCAGCCACAAACTGAGATAAATCAGGGTCTGGCTTACCCGGAAGATGAACACTCAACCACTGCTCAGTAACAGCATGGCGGTCTTTCAACCCAGCCCAACTCACGTTGCGTGATTGAACATCGCAGGCTTTAGCAAGCTCATTAACCACGTACTTGGTGTTTTCGCCTGTTTTACGGATTTTAACCATGAAGTGTTCGCCAGTACCGGCAAAATCAAACCCCAAATTTTCCTTTACGATAAAATCTTCAGGCTCGACCTTTATACGGCCCTGACAGCTTGGCTTTCCGTATAACCAGCTAAAGCTGTCCATTACATTAGACATATATACACCATTTTGCGCAGTCTGAATTACTGCTTTGAAATTAAGACAACAGCTTCACAAGCAATACCTTCTTTGCGCCCGGTAAACCCCAAGCGCTCAGATGTTGTTGCCTTAACATTAATATTCTTTATATCTGTTTCCAAATCGTCGGCAATCGCCTGACACATTGATTCGATATGAGGAGCCATTTTAGGTGCTTGCGCAATAATAGTCACATCAAGATTACCTAACTGATATCCCTCTGCTTTAACCTTACTATAGACATCTCTAAGTAAGAAACGACTGTCTGCGCCTTTCCATTTAGCATCGGTATCAGGAAAGTGACGGCCAATATCACCGGCACCAATCGCTCCTAATAGCGCATCACACACCGCGTGCAAAGCAACATCCCCATCTGAATGGGCAATCAAACCTTGCTCATAAGGAACGGCCACACCACCAATAATAACGGGGCCAGCACCACCAAATTTGTGTACATCAAAACCATGTCCAATTCGCATCATTGTGCATCCCTTAAAATCTGTTCAAGATAAAATTGTGCTAACGCCAAATCTTCCGGCTGAGTCACTTTTAAGTTATCAGCACGCCCTTTCACTAACCGCGGTGTCATACCACAGTGCTCTAATGCTGACGCTTCGTCAGTGACGCAAGCCCCTTCGGCAAGCGCCTGTGTCAACGCGGCTTTGAGCTGACCAGCACGAAACATTTGTGGAGTTAGCGCATGCCAAAGATCGGTACGGTCGACCGTCGAAGCGATGCCCTGTTGGCCATCGCCCCTTTTCATCGTATCTCGGACAGGTGCAGCTAAAATCGCACCATGTTCGCTCTGTTGTGCAACTTCAATGAGGAGCTGTAAGTCACTTTGCTGTAAGCAAGGTCTCGCTGCATCATGCACCAGCACCCAGCTTTGGGGGTTTTCTATCGCGGCTATCCCCGCAAAAACCGAATCTGCTCGCTCTGCGCCACCTTTAACACGCAGTACCCGAGGGTCTGAAGCAAGAGGTAAAGTTGAGAAGTATGGATCCCCTTCGCTAATCGCTATGACGACTTGTTCAATTTCGGGATGGGAAAGTAAGCGATCAACCGTATGTTCCAAAATGGTTTTACCCGCGATGGATAAATACTGTTTGGGGCGGTCAGCAGCCATTCGGCTACCGACACCAGCGGCAGGTACAACGGCAATTATTTTTTCGTTCATCATTTTTATTGAGTATCAACGTTAGGTGTAGATAGTGGTGACTTACTCACCCACAATGCGAAAGAAAGTTTCATCTGGCCTGATCATTCCTAGCTCATTACGAGCCCGCTCTTCAACGGCTTCTTGACCTCGATGCAAATCATGGATTTCAACGTACATTTGCTGATTACGCAGTACCAACTCACCATTAGCCTGTTGCTGAACCGCAACATTGCCTTTCACTGCAAGGTAGTCAATCATTCCATTTTTACCTAACCAGAAGTCGTACTGTAGCCAGGCTAAAACAGCCAACAGTAATACCGTTAACAATCGCATACGACTCCTTATGCTAGTAGGGACACCAAACAATCATCCGTTTGGCATGAACTAATCAAAATATTAACTAACTACATTTAAAGGATGGCTAATAACCACCTGAAATGCATTTAGTTAATATGACGAACCAAGAAAACAGTTAGCCTGTAATAATCCCATAAAGCGCAGTGTGAGACTAGCACCTTATTGCAAGCTATCGGGTAACTGAGCACTTCGTTATCAAGGTTTACTGTAATTTGACAATCCGATACTGATAAAAGTCACCCATGATCTTGGCATATAAAAAAGCCGCCTCAAATGAGGCGGCTCTGAAAGTCTGTAGGTAAACCTACTGGCAAGCTAAAATTAAGCTTGGCCTTTAACTTCTTTAAGACCGTTGTAAGGAGCTTTAGAACCTAGAGCTTCTTCGATACGGATTAGTTGGTTGTACTTAGCAACACGGTCAGAACGGCTCATAGAACCAGTTTTGATTTGACCTGCAGCTGTACCTACCGCTAGATCAGCGATA
This sequence comes from Photobacterium makurazakiensis, assembly GCF_050336715.1. Taxonomy (NCBI): domain Bacteria; kingdom Pseudomonadati; phylum Pseudomonadota; class Gammaproteobacteria; order Vibrionales; family Vibrionaceae; genus Photobacterium; species Photobacterium makurazakiensis. The sequence goes on along the minus strand of NZ_JAKJSJ010000031.1, from coordinate 66,536 downwards.
GTTGCATCTTCAGTTTCGCCAGAACGGTGAGAGATAACTGCAGTGTAGCCAGCGTCTTTAGCCATCTTGATTGCAGCTAGAGTCTCAGTTAGAGAACCGATTTGGTTGAACTTGATAAGGATAGAGTTAGCAACGCCTTTCTCGATACCTTCAGCAAGAATCTTCGTGTTTGTAACGAATAGATCGTCACCAACGATTTGAAGCTTGTCGCCTAGAAGTTCAGTTTGGTGCTTGAAGCCAGCCCAATCTGATTCATCAAGACCATCTTCGATAGATACGATTGGGTACTGGTTAGCAAGATCTTGTAGGTAGAAGTTAAACTCTTCAGAAGTGAAGATTTTGCCTTCGCCTTTCATGTTGTAGTTGCCAGCTTCTTTGTCGTAGAACTCAGATGCTGCACAGTCCATAGCAAGAGTAACGTCTTTACCTAGCTCGTAACCAGCCGCTTCTACAGCGTCTTTGATTGCAGCTAGAGCAGCAGCGTTAGACTCAAGGTTAGGAGCGAAACCACCTTCATCACCAACTGCAGTGCTTAGGCCTTTAGCTTTAAGAACTTTAGCTAGGTTGTGGAATACTTCAGCACCGATACGTAGAGCTTCTTTAAGAGTTTTTGCGCCAACTGGCTGAATCATGAACTCTTGAATGTCAACGTTGTTATCAGCGTGCTCGCCACCGTTGATGATGTTCATCATTGGTAGAGGCATAGAGAACTGACCAGCAGTACCGTTTAGCTCAGCGATGTGCTCGTATAAAGGCATGCCTTTAGCCGCTGCAGCAGCTTTAGCGTTTGCTAGAGATACAGCTAGGATTGCGTTTGCACCGAAGTTAGATTTGTTATCAGTGCCATCTAGGTCAAGCATGATCTGATCAACGTCAGCTTGAGCTTTAGCGTCTTTACCAACAAGCGCTTCTGCGATTGGGCCGTTTACAGCTTCAACAGCTTTAAGAACACCTTTACCTAGGAAACGAGATTTGTCACCGTCGCGTAGCTCAAGAGCTTCACGAGAACCAGTTGATGCGCCAGATGGAGCAGCAGCCATACCTACGAAACCGCCTTCTAGGTGAACTTCAGCTTCTACAGTTGGGTTACCACGTGAATCAATGATTTCACGACCTAGAACTTTAACGATCTTAGACATTGTGTTTCCTCTTGCTTTATCTTGAAATTAAAAGCTAAAAAAATAGCTGCAGCCATCACTGCTACAGCTATCCGTAATCCTTACTTATTAAGCTCACCGCGCTGGTTGATGCCAGCAGCCTTCACGAAACCTTCAAATAAAGGGTGACCATCGCGAGGTGTCGAGGTGAACTCTGGGTGGAACTGAGCTGCCACAAACCATGGGTGGTTAGGGATCTCGATAATTTCCACCAATTTCTTATCTGCTGATAGACCAGAAATTTTCAGGCCTGCTTTCTCTAGTTGAGGAAGTAGGTTGTTGTTTACTTCATAGCGGTGACGGTGACGCTCATGAATCGCTGGCTTACCGTATAATTCACGCGCTTTAGAACCATCAGCCAAGTGACATAGCTGAGAACCAAGACGCATTGTACCGCCTAAGTCTGATTTTTCAGTACGCTCTTCAACGTTACCTTCGCCATCAACCCACTCGGTGATCAAACCAACAACTGGGTGCTTAGTTTCAGCATTAAACTCTGAAGAATGCGCATCAGCTAAACCTGCAACATTACGTGCAAATTCAATCAGTGCCACCTGCATACCTAGACAAATACCTAGGTAAGGAATTTTGTTTTCACGAGCGTATTGTGCAGTCAGGATCTTACCTTCAACACCACGACCGCCGAAGCCACCAGGAACTAGGATTGCATCAAGGCCTTGAAGTGCTTCTTCACCTTTAGATTCAACATCCTGAGAGTCAACATACTTAATTTTCACAGACAGACGGTTTTTCAGGCCTGCGTGCTTCAATGCTTCGTTTACTGACTTATAAGCATCTGGTAGCTCGATGTACTTACCAACCATACCGATAACTACTTCGGCTGTTGGGTTTGCTTCTTCGTAGATTACTTGTTCCCACTCAGCCAAATCAGCGTCAGGCGCTGTAATGCCAAAGCGTTGACAAACAAGATCATCAAGGCCCTGAGCTTTAATTAGCTGTGGGATCTTGTAGATAGAATCTACGTCTTTCATTGAAATAACGGCTTTTTCCTGAACATTACAGAACAATGCGATTTTCGCACGCTCGTTAGCAGGAATATTACGGTCAGAACGACATACAAGGATGTCAGGCTGAATACCGATAGAAAGTAGTTCTTTCACAGAGTGCTGTGTTGGCTTCGTTTTCACTTCACCAGCAGCGGCTAGGTAAGGAACAAGTGTTAGGTGCATAAACATTGCACGCTCACGGCCTAGCTCAACAGCTAGCTGACGGATTGCTTCCATGAATGGTAGTGATTCGATATCACCTACCGTTCCGCCAACTTCAACAATAGCGACATCATGGCCTTCAGCACCAGCAATAACGCGCTCTTTGATTGCGTTAGTGATGTGTGGAATAACCTGAATAGTGGCACCAAGGTAGTCACCGCGACGCTCTTTACGAAGCACGTCCGCGTATACACGGCCTGCTGTAAAGTTATTGCGCTTAGTCATTTTGGTGCGGATGAAACGCTCATAGTGACCTAAATCAAGGTCAGTCTCTGCACCGTCTTCCGTAACGAATACTTCACCATGCTGAATCGGGCTCATTGTGCCTGGGTCAACGTTGATGTAAGGGTCTAGTTTCATCATGGTCACGTTAAGACCACGCGCTTCTAGAATGGCTGCCAGCGACGCTGCAGCAATACCTTTACCTAGTGAGGATACAACCCCGCCCGTAACAAAAATGTAATTCGTCGTCATGTTTTACCTGGAAGATTGGTATAGAGGATATAAAAAGTATCTGGACGGGAAATTAGTATACCAGACACACTTTATTGCCACAACGTGAAAACTATCACAGTCGGTTTGGTTTTTTTTTGTCTCAAATCAATTCAGCTCAACTAGATGACTATCAACAGTATTATTACTAACCAAGCAATGACATTTTATCTTGTTAATCTGCACTTTTCTTTTCCCTCAGTTTTACATCGTCCCAAATTCCATCTAATTGCTCTAATGTGCAGTCGTCGAGGCGCATCCCTTGTTCTAGCACAGTTTTTTCAACTTCGCGAAAGCGGCGCTCAAATTTTTTATTCGCACCTTGCAATGCCATCTCAGGTTTCACACTAAGGTGACGGCTAAAGTTGGCAACTGCAAACAGTAAGTCGCCCATTTCTTCTTCGATTCTGCCTTGTTCAGGTGACACTTGGATGACTTCTTCCAACACTTCGTCAATTTCTTCGCGTACTTTATCAACCACAGGCCCAAGCGTATCCCAATCAAAACCATGTTTAGCACAACGTTTTTGAATTTTATCTGCTCGTACCAATGCGGGCATAGCAAGGGGGATATTGGCAAGCACACTGCTATCTTGGGCTTTTTCCTCACGTTCTTTGGCCTTTTCAGCCTCCCAATTAGCGCTGATTTCAGCCTCGCTACTAGCCTGACTGTCACCAAAAACATGGGGGTGGCGACGGGTCAGCTTTTCATTCAAACCATTTACTACATCATCAAAATCAAACAGCCCCTGTTCTTTGCCTAGCTGGCAATAAAAAATAATTTGAAACAATAAATCACCCAGTTCTTCTCTCACATCGTCCCAATTTTGCTGTTCAATCGCATCAGCAACTTCATAGGCTTCTTCAAGCGTATGCGGCACAATCGAGGCAAAGCTCTGTTTACGATCCCATGGGCAGCCTCGCTCTGGGTCACGTAATGTCGCCATTATGGTAAGAAGTTGGTCAATCGCGGGTTGGGAAACATTGTTCATAGTGATGATGTCTTTTTTAAATTAGAAGTAAAAAAAACGGGTCGCCTAGGCTCCCCGTTTATTCATAAATTTATGGCTTAATCTTAGTGTAGGCGTTTGGCTTCTGCCACGTCCTTCACTTGTTCAATACGCTTAAGTACTTTACTCAGCACTTCTAAATCAGTGAGCTCTAACTCAAAGTCCATAATCGACATTTGTTTTTTATAGTCAATTCGGCTTTTCATTCCCGCCACTTTTACTTTTTCGTTGGCCAGCGTGCTGGTCAGCTCTTTGATCAGCCCGTTTCGCTCTGATGCCTTAACGCGTACCGTAATATTGTAATTACCGACAAAACCACCGCCCCACACCGTATCGATGATCCGCTCAGCCGCAACATGGCGTAACTCTTCCAATTGCTCACAATCGTTACGGTGAACAGAAATACCACGGCCTTGGGTAACAAAACCGGCAATTTCATCACCGGGGATCGGCTGACAACAACGTGCTAAGTGCGTCATTAAATTATCGACGCCTTCAACAACAACAGCATCACGTTGCGGTTTTTTCGCACTGGTACTGATTTTGGTGCTTGCTTCAGTCAGTTTATCCAGTAGCTGTTGGTCTTCCTCTTCCGCTGTTGGCTTATTCATAATGGTGTTAATGTGATTAACCACTTGGTTAATTCGCAAATCACCACTCCCAATACCAACAAATAACTCATCCAAGTTTTTAGCATTGAAACGTTTTAATGCATATACTTCTGCATCTTTAAGCTTGGCGCCAATTTTATTCAGTTCAAGCTCTAAAATTTCACGCCCCGCGACCATGTTTTTATCATGGGCTTGTTTGCGGAACCATGCATGGACTTTCGCTCTTGCACGGCCTGAGGTTACAAAGCCTAAATTAGGATTTAACCAATCTCGAGATGGATTCGCTTCCTTCTGAGTGATGATTTCAACTTGCTCTCCCATCTGTAAGTGGTAAGTAAATGGCACAATACGGCCTTCTACTTTGGCACCGATACAGCGGTGCCCGACTTCAGAGTGAATATGATAAGCAAAGTCGAGAGGGGTGGCATTTAAAGGCAAATCGACGACATCCCCTTTCGGGGTAAAGGCATAAACACGGTCGTCAAACACCTGACTGCGAAGCTCATCGAGCATTTCACCAGAATCAGACATTTCTTCCTGCCAAGCCAGCAGTTTACGTAACCAGTTTATCTTCTCATCATACGATGATTTAGCCCCACCCGATGATGTGCCTTCTTTATACTTCCAGTGCGCTGCCACACCCAATTCAGATTCTTCATGCATTTGCTTGGTACGGATCTGAATTTCAATCGTACGCCCTTCCGGCCCTAATACGACGGTATGAATCGATTGATAACCATTGGGTTTTGGGTTCGCAACATAATCATCAAACTCTTTAGGAAGATGACGATATTTAGTATGCACAACACCTAAGGCGGCATAACAATCTTGCAGCTGGTCAGCAATAATACGTACCGCTCGCACATCAAATAGCTCGTCAAACTCTAAGCTTTTCTTCTGCATTTTTCGCCAAATGCTATAAATATGCTTAGGGCGACCATGCACTTCCGCTTTGATGTGTGATGCCTTCATCGAATCAGCCAAATCTGTGACGAAATGATCGATATAGTGTTCACGATCGATTCGACGCTCAGATAATTGTTTGGCTATCTGCTTATATGTCTCCGAGTGGTTGTAACGAAATGCGTAATCTTCAATTTCCCACTTCAGCTGACCAATACCGAGTCGATTTGCTAGCGGTGCATAAATATTGCCGCATTCCTTTGCGGCCGCACGGCGCACCGCATCGGGTTCGTCTTTCACTTCGCGTAGGTTGCAGATCCGTTCAGCAAGCTTTATCACCACACAACGGAAATCATCGACCATCGACAGTAGCATACGGCGAATATTATCCACCTGAGCTGACTGTTCCGCGCCTTCTGTCGTGGCATTTAGCTGGCCGATGGCCGCCATTTGGCTGACCCCGACCACCATCTGTAATATTGTGCCGTTGTAGTCTTCTTTTAGTTGTTCTGGCTCATAGACCCCAGACTCCAACAATGGGAATAACAACGCTGCAATCAGCGTATCTTTATCCATACTGAGGGTAACTAGGATCTCCACCATCTCGCGGCCACGCCATAGCAATAATGACGCGGACTCTTCCTCTGATGTCAATTCGATACATCGCTGGTAAGTTTGCTTTAAGCGATTAGACACCTTAGCGTCTTGCTGCAAACTATCAATCCAAGATGAAAGCTCAAATGTATCGTTTTCCTTTAAATGCGCACCGCGAACTGCGACCATGTCTCTATCCTGTTTCTTCTGTAATGGCGCTACAGCTTGGTAAACAAAGCCATAGACTCCAAGTGCCCAGTATGAGGAAACATATCCATCATCCCAAGCTGCTCCAACTGATAACCTTGTTTCAATAGTAACTGGCTATCTCTCGCGAGAGTCGCAGGGTTACATGAAACATAAACAACCCGCTCAGGGTTCAAATTGACAACATGCTGCATCACACCAGCAGCGCCAGCTCTTGCTGGATCGAGCAGAATTTTATTGAATTTTTCTTGTGCCCAAGCCATCGCCGTCACGTCATCTTCCAAATTCGCCTGAAAGAAAGTTGCATTGCTTAACTGGTTGTTTTTTGCGTTTTCACTAGCACGATGCACCATCTCATCAATACCTTCAACACCGACCAGCGCATTTGCTTGCTTTGCGAGCGGTAAACTGAAGTTACCTAAACCACAAAACAAATCAAGTACTCGATCCTGCGGCTGAATATCAAGCCAGTCAATCGCTTGTGCAACCATTTGCTGGTTAACATCACGATTAACTTGAATAAAATCTTTTGGTGAGAAAGATAACGTCAAATCAGATAGCTTGTAATATGGGGTTACGCCTGACACGTTTTCAACCACATCCGCACTCGGTGCGAGGTACAACATTAGCTGATGTTCTTCAGAGAACTGACGGAGTAACGTCATATCTTGGTCAGAAAATGGCTGTAAGTGGCGAATTAAGACCACACGACCATTATCTGCTTCAACTAACTCAACATGACCAAGGTGTTTTTTGGCTTTGAGTTGTGACAATACCTGACGCAACGCTGGTAGTAATGCATTCAATGATTGCGCCAATACCGGGCAAGATTCTACATCGACAATTTCTTTGCTCTGCTTTTTACGAAAGCCAATTTTCAACTTGCCACCAGCAGGCATCACAGCAAAGCGAGCACAACGACGATATTGCCAGGGTTGGCTCACAATCGGCGCTGCTTGTTCAATATCACCGGTTTTCGCAAATTTACTCATCAGCTCAGTCAATGCCTGTTGCTTGGCTTCCACTTGGCCTTGATGAGACAAATGCTGCAAGTTACAACCACCACACTGGTCATAGATTGGACAATGCGGTTTAATACGCGCTTGGCTATCGGTCAAACGCTTAATGACCTTGGCGCGAGCGTATTGCTTTTTATCTTCCGTGAGTTGAACTACCACACTTTCACCTGGTAATACACCATCGACAAAGACCGATTTCTTGTTGATGTGGCCAATGCCAGCACCAAGGTGATCCAACCGTGAAATGGTGATTTCTTTGTGTTTAGTATCGGTTAACTTTCGTTTCTGAGGCTTAAAAAAACGTGCCATATTGTTTGACCCACGGAGCAGATTGCCCAAACTAAGTGATATAATCAGTAGTTTGGTATTAGTTGATTGTCGAATAGCCCTAGTTTCATTAAGCTAACGGCCATAAATGGACGACAATTCTCCCACAGAATCGCATTCTTGTAATTAAGAGAACCATGACCAAATATGGACTTCGTGCCAGGGTCTTCACCCTGACATTAGCACCAACGCTAATTATTGGCCTGTTATTAAGTGCCTTTTTTACCATGAGTCGCTATCGTGATCTTGAACACCAGCTGATCTCAACAGGTGCCAGCATCGTTGAACCCCTCGCGATTTCTACAGAGTATGGCATGGCGGATAAAAATCGAGAGGCTGTTCGCCGACTGATCAGTTACGCCCACCGTAAGCATTCCCAAATTGTTCGTAGCATTGCCGTGTTCAATACGGGTAATGAGCTCTTCGTTACTTCAAATTTTCACCGTAACTTTGAAGCACTGATGTACCCCGACGATCAGCCCATTCCCTTATTGCTGGAAACTCGACTCGAAGAAAACTCTCTGATCCTTCGCGCCCCAATACTGAAGGAAGGTCAATTCAATAATCCGTCCTACCCCGGTTATCAAGCCGAAGTATTAGGTTACATTGCCTTAGAGCTCGATTTAAGTGCCTTGCGCTTACAGCAATACCAAGAAGTCTTCACAGCACTGATGGTATTACTACTGGGCCTGACGCTCTCTTCATTATTTGCCTATCGGCTAATGAAAGATGTCACTCGCCCTATTTCGCATATGGTGAGTGTGGTTGACCGGATCCGCCGTGGCCACCTTGATGTGCGGATTGAAGGACAGCTACTGGGCGAATTGGATACGCTAAAAAATGGTATCAATGCGATGGCGATTTCGTTATCGGAATACCATATCGAGATGCAACAGAGTATCGATCAGGCCACGTCAGACTTACGCGAAACACTGGAGCAGTTAGAAATCCAGAATGTTGAATTAGACATCGCTAAAAAGCGGGCGCAAGAAGCCGCCCGAGTGAAGTCTGAGTTTTTGGCCAATATGTCACACGAGCTACGTACTCCACTTAACGGGGTTATCGGCTTCACCCGACAAATGCTGAAAACTCGCCTAAGTAGCAGCCAACAGGATTACCTTCAGACCATCGAGAAATCGGCCAATAATCTCCTGACCATTATTAATGATATTCTCGATTTCTCGAAACTTGAAGCCGGTAAACTCCTACTTGAGAATATCCCTTTCGACTTTACAGAGTCACTCGATGAAGTGATGAAGTTACTTGCAACCAGTGCCCACGAGAAAGGGTTAGAGTTAACTCTTAAAGTTGATAGCCGTATCCCAACAGGCTTGATCGGCGATCCACTGCGTATTCAACAGGTACTCACCAACCTCATTGGTAATGCGGTGAAGTTTACTGAGCGCGGCAACATTGATGTCTCGGTTGAGCTTAAAACCGATAAAGATGAGAACCTCGATTTACAATTTATGGTTCGTGATACGGGGATCGGCATTTCCGAGCGCCAACAAGCACAGTTATTCCAAGCCTTCAGCCAAGCCGATGCCAGTATTTCACGCCGTTATGGCGGTACTGGCCTAGGTCTGGTTATCACCCAGAAATTGGTTTCACAAATGGGGGGGGAGATCAGCCTAACCAGTCGCTTACACCAAGGCTCAACCTTCTGGTTTAGCTTGCGCCTGAACAAAACAGATTTACCTGTCTCGCAGCCCATTGATACCCATTCGTTACTCAATAAGAAGTTACTGCTTATTGAGCCCAATATGCAGGCCGCCTCGGTGATCCAGCAACGTTTGATCCGCGCAGGGATCCATGTGACCTACCGTTCAACCATGCCAGAGGATGCTGAACATCATGATTTTGCCATGCTGAATCTAGCACCAGGCGAGCAGCCTCCTCTTGCAACCCTACTCGATCAAGTATTCAAGGCGGAGCAGCTCAGTGACAAAGTACTGGTTTGTCTACCAACAACCGAACTCGCCTTATCAGAACGCCTGCTGAATGCTGGTGTAAGTGCCTGCTTACCTAAGCCGCTTGGGCATCGTAGGCTACTTGAAACATTGGCCAATGAACCTGAGCTACTGAGTGATCCTGAACCACTTCCAATGGCAACCAGTGCACCAACGATTCAGCCACTGACTGTCATGGCCGTCGATGATAACCCAGCAAACCTTAAACTGATCTCAGCGTTGCTAAGTGAGCGGGTTGAAACTGTAATCACAGCAACGGGTGGTCGAAAAGCCGTTGAATACGCTCATCAAAAAGCCTTTGATTTAATTTTTATGGATATTCAAATGCCTGAAATGGACGGCGTTACTGCTTGCCAAGAGATCCATAAAACCAAGCTAAACCACACAACCCCCGTTATTGCTGTTACGGCCCACGCCATGGCTGGGGAGCGAGAAAGGCTGATCAATGCCGGTATGGATGATTACCTCACCAAACCAATTGAAGAGCATATCCTCCAACAGATCCTCGGTAAATGGACTCACCCTAATGATGACACAAACGGTGTGGTTATCGAGGCGATCGCAGAAGCTGAAATACCTTCCCCAGCGGCCAACAGTAGTATTAGTTGGGACTGGGAGTTAGCGCTTAAACAGGCGGCGGGTAAAGAAGAGCTCGCCAAAGACATGCTGCAAATGTTGTTAGATTTCATGCCCGAAGTCGAAATGCTGGTTAATGAAGCGTTAGATGGTAAAGACATTGAACTCTGGCCACCGATTCATAAGCTACATGGCAGCTGTGCTTATAGCGGTGTTCCGCGTTTGAAAAGCTTGTGTCATACCATTGAGTCGGAACTTAAAGGTGGGGCAAGCCAAGATGATATTGAACCAGAACTCTATGAGTTGATTGATGAAATGAACAATGTCGTCAAAGCCTCTAAAGCCTACCGCCATTAATAAAGTGTTAGCCTTCTAGGGCATAAAAATGAAATAAAAAAGCGAGAGCAATAGCCCTCGCTTTTTTCATTTAACAGCAGTCACTTAAAGCCTACTACTAGCTAGCTATTAACTTTCAAGAATCACGGTGGCGACGGCATAGCGTTTTTCGTCTGCAATGGTCAGGTGAACATGGTTCACCCCCATATTTTCAGCAAGCTCGGCCGCCTTACCTGACAACGTTAGGATTGGTTTACCCTGCTCGTCATTGGTCACGGTAAAATCATGCAACGTCACCCCACAGGCAATGCCGGTACCAAGCGCTTTAGAGCCAGCTTCTTTGACTGCAAACCGTTTAGCCAGGTAGTTCGCCTTGTGCTTAAGTGTTTGGAATGTCGCGAGTTCAGAATCCGATAAAATTCGCTTTGCAAACGCCTCACCCGAGCGTTCATAAGCTTTCTCGACCCGCTCGATATCAGCAATATCGGTTCCTAAACCAAGGATAGCCATTAGCGAAGCACTGCCTGCATTTCCGCTTTCATGTCAGCAACCGCTTTATTCAAACCATCAAACATCGCACGCCCCATAATTGAGTGACCAATATTCAACTCATATAGCTCAGGCAACGCAGCAATTGGCTTAACATTATGATAAGTAAGGCCATGCCCTGCATTCACCTTGATGCCTTTATCGTCGGCATAGCTTGCTGCTGCAGCTATTTTTTTCAGTTCGTCTTGTTGCTCTTCTTCTGTTGCAGCATCAGCATAGTGGCCCGTGTGCAATTCAATGAATGGCGCCCCACAGGCAACTGCCGCATCAATTTGGGTACGGTCGGCATCAATGAACAACGAAACTTTAATGCCTGCCGCCGTCAATGTGCTGGTCGCGGCTTTCACCTTTTCTAGTTGGCCAGCCACATCGAGGCCACCTTCTGTTGTTAGTTCTTCGCGTTTTTCTGGTACCAAACAAACAAACTCAGGCTTGGTTTCTAGCGCAATTTGTACCATTTCATCTGTCACGGCCATTTCTAAGTTCATGCGCGTCTGAATGGTTTCACGTAAGATTCGGACATCGCGATCAGTAATATGACGGCGATCTTCACGTAGGTGAATAGTGATGCCATCAGCTCCTGCTCGCTCTGCCACTTCAGCCGCATGTACCGGATCAGGATAGCGTGTGCCACGGGCATTACGAAGAGTAGCAATGTGATCGATATTCACGCCAAGTAAGATGTTGTTCATTTTCCGGTACTCCTTCCTCGAGGGATAAACAATTCCCTGCTTTTTAATGGTTTGCCGCCAAGATACGGCTTAAGCGCTATACGTGTAAAACGTTTTGCTGCCCGAAGTTGATCAGGCGTTTCAAAACGGCGAGCTGCAATGGCCTTTAATTGCTCCCCTGTAAAAGTCAGGTGCCCGACTTTCATTGAGGCAATAAAGCCTTGCTGCTCACGATAGTTATACGTCATCGTATCATCAACTGGCAGGCCACTGCCTGCACAGTGAAGAAAATCAATGCCATACCCTAAATGTTGTAATAGAGCCAATTCAAAACGCCGTAACGCTGGCTCTGGATTATCCGCTTGGGCAAGCTCGCGTAGCACATTCAGATAATCCAGAAACAGCACAGGGTAAGGGGTATTGGTTTCCAGTACCCGCGCGACGAGTTCATTTACATACATCGCAGAGTACAAAATATAGCTGCGCATGGGCAAGCCAATACTGATGGGTTCGGCATGAGTCAGTACGGGCATTGAGCCTCGACCAGACCATTTCATAAAGAGGGGAGTAAAAGGCTGGAGAGCGCCTTTAAGATTGGAGCGCTTACGGCGCGCTCCTTTCGATAGCAGTGTGATACGGCCTGCGTCCTCGCTAAAGACATCGAGGATCAGGCTCGTCTCACTATAATGACGAGTATGGAGGACAAAACAACGCTGAAGCCCTTCCATAACAAGTCTTATAAATCGTCAGTATAGCCTAGGCTACGCAGTGCACGTTCATCATCAGCCCAGCCAGACTTCACTTTTACCCATAGCTCAAGGTAGACTTTACGCTCAAACAAGTCTTCCATGTCGATACGTGCTTCACGGCCAATGACTTTCATCTTCTCGCCATTTTTACCGATCACCATTTTCTTCTGGCCTTTACGTTCAACCATGATCAAACCATTGATATCAAAACCATTGGTTCGTGGGTTAAAGTCAAAACGCTCGATTTCAACAGTCACGGAATATGGCAGCTCATCACCGAGGAAGCGCATTAGCTTCTCACGAATAATTTCAGAGGCCATAAAACGCTGAGAGCGGTCAGTCACATACTCTTCAGGGAAGTAGTACTCACCTTCTGGTATGTGCTCACGAACGATCTTTTCAACCACATCAATATTGGTACCTTTCTTTGCAGATACAGGTACCACATCAACAAACTTCATCTTTTCAGACAAGTGCTGAAGGTGCGGGAAAAGCTCATCTTTGTCTTTGACGTTATCGACTTTATTCACGAGAAGTACTGTCGGAAGCTCACTTTTCATCAGCTTGTTCAGAACCATTTCATCGTCAGCAGTCCATAACGTACCGTCAACCAAGAACAATACTAATTCAACATCGGTTAATGAACTGCTTGCCGCACGATTCATTAAACGGTTGATAGTACGTTTTTCTTCAATGTGAAGACCTGGGGTATCCACATAAACAGCTTGATAACCATCACGGGTATCAACACCCATAATACGGTGACGTGTTGTTTGTGGCTTACGCGAGGTAATCGAAAGTTTCTGCCCCACTAAACGGTTAAGAAGTGTTGATTTACCTACGTTTGGCCGGCCTACAATGGCAATAAAGCCACAATGTTGCTTATCTGTCATGATTCCAACTGCTTAAGCGCAATTTCTGCTGCTGCCTGCTCTGCCTTGCGCCGACTGCCGCCTTTACCGATAACAGGCTTATCCAAGCCCGTCACTTCACACTGCACAGTGAATTCTTGATTATGTGCTTCGCCGTGCACCTTAGTTACAGTATACGCTGGTAACGGTAAACGGCGCCCTTGCAGACATTCCTGCAAACGTGTCTTAGGATCTTTCTGGTTAATACCCGGCTCAATCGTATCAAGACGAGACTGGTACCAACTTAGTACGATACCTCGTACTACTTCAATATCGCTGTCTAGATAGACGGCGCCAATAATGGCTTCAACACAGTCAGCCAAAATTGAGTCACGACGGAAGCCGCCACTCTTTAGCTCACCAGGGCCAAGTAGTAGGTGATCGCCAAGCTCAAATTCACGCCCAAGCTCAGCCAACGTTTTACCGCGCACTAACGTTGCACGCATGCGGCTCATATCACCTTCATCTACCGTTGGAAAACGGTGGTAAAGGTCATCAGCGATCACGACGCTTAGAATTGAATCACCTAAAAATTCAAGGCGTTCATTGTGTGTGCCGTTAGCGCTACGGTGTGTCAGCGCTAACGTCATCAAATCTATATTGTTAAATTGATAGCCCAGCTTACGCTGAAGTCTATTTGCAGGAGTGGTCATTTTGTCCCGATCAGTTTATGCCACCGATGCGGCTAAAGCGCACATCAGTAGGGATCCAAGATGGAAGTGCACTGTCAGCACCTCGTTCAAACTCAAAGCTGATCCAGATCCCGACCGCTTTACCCACTAGGTTTGCTTCAGGAACGAAGCCCCAGTAACGGCTATCTGCACTGTTGTCGCGGTTATCACCCATAACGAAATACTGCCCTTCAGGTACAACCCACTCGCTGATACCAGGACGAGGCTGGTAAGACAGAGTGCGATCGCGCTTAAGCGGATGAACTAAGATCTGGTGTTCTTGTTCGCCAAGTTTTTCATTAAATTGAACTAAACGTGTCATACCTTCAGTAAATTCACTGTCGGTCATATCGGTTAGCGGCACTGACACACATTCAGAGGTTCCCTTTGGTGCGACACATAACTGCTTATGCGCACTGTAGCGAACAGTATCGCCAGGCATACCAACAACACGCTTGATATAGTCAATTTGAGGTTGAGGTGGAAATTTAAAGACCACAACATCACCACGTTCTGGTTTACCTGTTTCAATCATCTGGTGACGGAATACAGGATCTTTCAAACCATAGGTGAATTTCTCAACCAGGATGAAGTCACCGACTAGCAATGTCGGCATCATCGAACCGGATGGGATCTGGAACGGCTCATAAATAAATGAGCGAAATACCATAATGAGCGCGATCACCGGAAACATTGAACTGGTCGATTCGACCCAGCTCGGTTGCGGCGCCACGGCCTGTAGGGTTTCAGCATCCACTTGACCGCCAGCATTTGCCGCCGCTGCTTCAATTTTTAATTGACGTTTTGGCGCCCAGATAAATCTATCCAGAGCCCAAATGATCCCTGTGACCAGTGTAGCCAAAACAAGGATTAGCGAAAAAGTATTAGCCATCATATTCCCTACTAAATATAACAATGCAGTAAGGAAGCCTTACTGCATTGTTCGTTCCCTTTAACCTACTAACTAAATCATAGAAGCAATACTATTGAGTTAGCAGCGAGCTAAGGTAATGAGTAAACACGTTATTATTTATCTTTGCCTACATGCAAGATCGCTAAGAATGCTTCCTGAGGCAGTTCGACATTACCGATCTGCTTCATACGCTTCTTACCTTCTTTCTGCTTCTGCAGGAGTTTCTTCTTACGACTGATATCACCACCGTAACATTTTGCGATTACGTTTTTACGTAACTGCTTAACGGTTGCACGGGCAATGATCATACCGCCAATAGCTGCCTGAATCGCAATGTCGAACATCTGACGAGGAATGAATTCCTTCATCTTGTCGACTAAATCACGACCACGGCCATTTGCGTTGTCTTTGTGCGTAATAATCGCTAGAGCATCAACACGTTCGCCGTTGATCATTACATCAACACGTACCATGTTAGAGATTTCGTAACGTTGGAAGTTGTAATCCAGTGATGCATAACCACGAGATGTCGACTTCAGGCGGTCGAAGAAATCAAGTACCACTTCAGACATTGGAATGTCGTAAGTTAGTGCAACTTGGTTACCGTGGTAAACCATATCAACCTGCATGCCACGCTTCTCAATACACAGGGTAATTACATTACCTAGGTATTCAGATGGTACGAGGATGTTACAGCGCGCAATTGGCTCACCGATGGTTTCAATATCGTTTACTGCTGGTAGCTTAGATGGGCTATCCACGTAAATCGTTTCACCGTCAGTTTTCTCAACTTCGTATACTACTGTTGGTGCAGTAGTAATTAGCGCTAGGTTGTATTCACGCTCTAGACGCTCTTGGATAATCTCCATGTGGAGCATACCTAAGAAGCCACAGCGGAAACCAAAACCAAGTGCTGCTGAACTTTCTGGCTCGTAGAACAATGACGCATCATTTAGGCTTAGTTTGCCTAGAGCATCACGGAAGTTCTCGTAGTCATCAGACGATACAGGGAACAGACCAGCATAAACCTGCGGCTTCACTTTTTGGAAACCAGGTAGCGGCTCATCACAGCCATCTTTCGCTAGCGTGATGGTATCACCGACAGGTGCACCTAGGATGTCTTTAATACCACAAACAACCCAACCTACTTCGCCAGTGTTTAGCTCTGTAGTATCGATTTGTTTTGGTGTAAAGATACCAAGACGGTCAACGCCCCATACCTGACCAGTACTCATCATTTTGATTTTAGCGTTTTTCTTTAGTGAGCCATTTTTAACTCGAACCAAAGAAACAACACCTAAGTAGTTATCAAACCATGAGTCAATGATCAGCGCTTGAAGCGGCGCTTCTGGATCGCCTTCTGGAGCAGGGATCGCAGATACAATGTTCTCTAGAACATCTTCAACACCTAGACCCGTTTTCGCCGAACAGCGCGTTGCTTCTAGTGCATCGATACCTACGATATCTTCAATTTCTTCTGCTACACGCTCAGGATCAGCGGCTGGCAGGTCAATCTTATTCAAGATTGGCACAACTTCCAGATCCATCTCCATGGCGGTGTAACAGTTTGCTAGTGTTTGAGCTTCTACGCCCTGACCAGCATCGACCACCAGCAATGCACCTTCACAGGCTGCAAGTGAACGCGAAACTTCGTACGAGAAGTCAACGTGTCCTGGGGTGTCGATAAAGTTTAATTGGTAGGTTTCGCCATCTTTCGCTGTATAGTCCAGCGTTACACTCTGTGCTTTGATGGTGATTCCGCGTTCGCGTTCAAGATCCATGGAATCCAGAACCTGAGCAGCCATTTCACGATTGGAAAGGCCACCACAGACTTGAATCAAGCGGTCGGATAAGGTCGACTTACCATGGTCGATATGTGCAATAATCGAAAAATTACGAATGTGCTTCATGAATTGACGTGACTAACTCGTGATTAAATGAATGGGATCTAGCGATCAAGTTGACGGATTCTACCGAATTTCGCCGCTAGTCGCTATCTTTCGATGCGCCATTTATCACTTGATCTGCCGAAATAGGGTTACCGAGTACTCGAACGAGGCTTGGTTTATATGCCAAGCGCCCTTCTAAACGAGCTGCTAGATTACGTGCAAGCAGTAATCCTGCGGCCCCACTAATGAGCGCGGTAAGAATTACACCAAGCTCACTGCCACCAGAAAGGCTGACAAACCACCACTGTCCAAGTACAGCACCCAACACTAAGAATAGCAAAGGCAGCAAATAAACCAGCATTGCCGAGTGCAGCATACTGCGTTCTGACAAGCCGATCTCAACAACATCGCCCACTTTGGCTCTGATTTTTGTGTCAAGTTTCACAAGGTGGCTGCGACCAGGAATCGCTTTTGTCACAATCCCTGTACCGCAACTACTTTGTGCAGCACAGCTACCACATGTTGTTTGCTGCTGACAGCGGACGGTAAGCTCATTCTTGCCTACCGTCACCACTGTCGCTAAAGAGCGCATCATTGCCCTTCGCCCTCTGGCGAAATGGCAAACACCACCGACTCAGCAACTCGCCTTGCAGTTGCAGGGGGAATATCACCAACGACGGTCACTTCTTTATCTTTTAGCATGTAGCTATGCAATGTCCGTCGCCCTTGGCGAACCAGCTGCTCTCGCACGGTAAAGTTGTCAGCTGTCGAGACGTAAATAGAGAAACTAAACAGGCCATCGCTAAACATTTTGCTTTCAACGGGGCGCTCGGTCATCATCAATCGATGACGGTTTCGAGATACCGACTCAAACCCTTGTGGTAGCCAATTTACCTGCCAGTTTAAATCAGCCTGAGGCTGTGGCGGCAATTGAACAACCGCTGGCAGTTCGACATCTTGCAGACTTTTAAGTACTTCCCCGACTTTCGGATTGATGACATAAGATACAGCACGATATTGCTCAAGCGGCTCGCCATCTCTATCAAGCAAATCAGCACGCATAACTAGCTTGCTGCGCATATCAATCCAAAGAAGGTAAGAGTAGCGCGCACCATCTTTTGGCGCTATCCGCACAACATCACATGCAACACCGGCTTCACGAGCTCGTCCCATAGGAATGAAATCGTAATAGCTCGACAGTTCATCAATATCGGTTTTCATAATAGGTGGTAGCGGCGCTACCATCTTATTACTATCAATAGTGAACGGGTCAAGACCCGGCTCAAAGTAGCTCACTTCATTGCCGCGTTGAATGACTTCTCGAGGAGGACCACTAAGATAAACAAGATGTGCATAGGTTTCACCATCGTCAATAGCATGACGATAGCGCAGAGGTTCAATACTATTTTTTTTGATTAAGATGTACGACAGCTCATAGCTGAGCTCACGGCTAGCCTCACCCATTTGATGCAACAAAGCCTCGGCGGAAGGTGTAGGTTCTTCAGCAGAGGCTTGCAATGGCATCGCAAGGCTGACTAGTGTCATCACACCAACCAGAATTTTCTTCATTTAACAGCCATTGTCTAATTTACGTCAAGCATTGTACGGTCAACCGTACCGTCTTCAGCATTCAACCGTAATTGCAGCTCATAATCTTGAAGCATCGCGTTAATACGGCGTCGTTGCTCCATGACCTGTTCTTCGCTTGGCGCTGCTGCGTGGCGATTAACGGAGTCACGAGTCAAACTCACAGGCTCTGCGGTACCGGAA
Organism: Photobacterium makurazakiensis; assembly: GCF_050336715.1. Classification (NCBI taxonomy): domain Bacteria; kingdom Pseudomonadati; phylum Pseudomonadota; class Gammaproteobacteria; order Vibrionales; family Vibrionaceae; genus Photobacterium; species Photobacterium makurazakiensis. The sequence goes on along the minus strand of NZ_JAKJSJ010000031.1, from coordinate 47,983 downwards.
AATGGAATAGTTTCCAACACAGGCAGTTGACCGCCTGTCGCAATTGCTGCGCCATCATCAGCACCGTTGTACTGTTGAACACCAACGATTACCGCTAAAGAGACACAAGCTGCCGTTGCAACCTGTCCAAATTGAGTTAACCAAGCTGGCATTGTTCGCTTAGCTTGTTGCGGTGTTGGTTGCGCTTCAACACGTTCTTCACGTGCTGCCGCAATGTGTACAACAGTGGCAGGCTCTTCTATCGAGTTCGTCAAACCAGTATGAGCCGGTTCATCTTCCAGTGCCAGTGCTACCTTTGCCGCAATGTCCCAATCCTTGTTTTGCGGTGCATCCCCGCGCATCACATCACCAATAAGGTTGAAGTTCTGCCACGTATGCTGGCTGTCATCATCGACTGCCAATGCATTTACAATGCTCTGATCCAGCTCTTCGCCATCTAATAATGCCGAAATTTTTTCTCTATCAGCCATCTTCTTCACCGTTTGGCTAAACACTATCGCTGTATAAGAGGACGAATTCGTTTTTCGACCGCCTCTCGCGCACGGAAAATTCGAGATCTCACTGTACCCACCGGACACCCCATAATTTCTGCAATATCTTCATAACTTAAGCCTTCGAGCTCTCGTAAAGTAATCGCAGTTTTCAGGTCATCCGGTAATGTATCTATGGTACTAAAGACAACCCGTCTTAATTCTTCTGACAACATTTGGTTCTCAGGGTTCGAAATTTCTTTCAGCGCATTACTACTTTCATAGTATTCAGCCTCTTCAGCATCAACATCAGATGCTGGCGGACGTCGCCCCTGTGCAACCAAATAGTTTTTTGCCGTATTCACGGCAATACGGTACAGCCATGTATAAAACGCACTTTCCCCACGGAAAGTCGGTAATGCCCGATACGCTTTAATAAATGCTTCTTGAGCGACATCCGGTACATCGCCAGAGTTACTGACATATCTTGCTACCAAGTTACATACCTTGTTCTGGTACTTCACCACCAGCAAGTTAAATGCCTGCTTGTCTCCTCGCTGTACCCGCTCGATTAATACCTGATCAGTTTGCTGCTCGCTCATTCGAGCGTGTACTCCTATGTCTATTGCTCTTGCCATATTTATTCGCTTTAGTCGTATGCTTAACGGGCTACTTGAAGCACTTTGTTATCTGCATCATACAAACATAGTCGGTTAATGCTCAACTAAAACAATATGATAAAAAGTGTATGAGCGTGAGCACTATTTAAGACCCGAGCACAATGGCAAAGTTCCCTAAAGTAAAAAATTATTTCTTATTAATAGTGCGCGATTTCTCTGCGCATATAAAGCAGAATTCATGGTCGCAGTATACCGCGTTAGATTGGATATTTGTGTATATCCAGTCAAAAATGAACAAATCGGACGGAATTTGGTAACATTGGGTGATTACCACAGGGATATAATCAAAATGAACGAAAATCGTGAACATCAGTGTGATGTACTTGTCGTTGGTAGTGGTGCAGCTGGCCTATCATTGGCACTTCGCTTAGCGCCACTAGGGAAGGTCATCGTGTTGAGTAAAGGGCCGCGTAGTGAAGGCGCTACGTATTATGCTCAGGGTGGAATTGCGGCGGTCTTCGACGAATCAGACAGTATCGATTCCCACGTAGAGGATACCCAAATCGCAGGGGCTCACTTATGCGATGAGGATGTTGTTCGCTTCATCGCCGAAAATGCCAAACATTGTGTGCAATGGCTCATTGACGGCGGTGTGCCATTTGACCAAGAAGAAAGTCATGGTGATGAAGCACCTCGCTACCACCTTACTCGCGAAGGTGGCCACAGCCACCGCCGAATTCTTCATGCTGCAGATGCCACTGGCATGGCAGTCCAAAACTCCCTGCAAGACAATGTTCACAACCACCCTAATATTGAAGTGCTAGAGCGCCATAATGCGCTTGATTTAATCACTTACCAAAAACTAGGGATCACCGATCAACCCAACCGTGTTCTGGGTGCTTATATTTGGAACCGTAACCAAGAAGTGGTTGAAACCGTACGTGCTAAATTCGTTGTGCTAGCAACGGGGGGCGCATCAAAAGTCTACCAATACACATCAAACCCCGATGTTTCTTCTGGGGATGGTATCGCCATGGCATGGCGAGCTGGGTGTCGGGTTGCGAACCTTGAATTCAATCAGTTCCACCCAACTTGCCTCTTCCACCCCGATGCACGCAATTTCTTACTAACTGAAGCCCTGCGTGGTGAAGGCGCCTATTTACGCCGACCTGACGGCAGTCGCTTTATGAAAGATTTTGATGAGCGCGGCGAACTGGCACCACGAGATGTGGTCGCCCGTGCTATCGACTTTGAAATGAAACGCCTTGGTGCAGACTGCATGTATCTGGATATTAGCCATAAGCCTGCAGACTTTGTCATGAAACACTTCCCAACGATTTATGAGAAGTTGCAAGGGTTCGGTATTGATATCACCAAAGAGCCGATTCCAATTGTACCAGCTGCTCACTATACCTGTGGTGGCGTCATGGTCGATAAAGCGGGAAGCACTGATTTACCAGGACTATATGCCATTGGTGAAGTTAGCTATACCGGTTTGCACGGTGCTAACCGTATGGCATCAAACTCACTGCTTGAATGTGTGGTTTATGCTTGGGCTGCAGCACAAAGCATCGAACAACAACTCGATGATGTCGCGATCCCCGAAGCCATCCCAAGCTGGGATGAAAGTCAGGTTAGCTGCTCAGATGAAGAAGTGGTGATTCAGCATAATTGGCATGAACTACGTCTGTTTATGTGGGATTACGTTGGTATTGTGCGAACAACTAAACGTCTAGAACGTGCAATGCGCCGTATTCAGTTACTGCAAGATGAAACCCATGAGTACTACAGCAACTTCAAAGTTTCAAATAACCTGCTGGAATTGCGTAACCTACTTCAAGTTGCTGAGTTGATGGTGCGAAGCGCACTCGCACGAAAAGAGAGCTTAGGGCTGCACTACACTCTTGACCACCCAGAGCAATCTGATGAGAAGGTCGAACCAACCATTTTAACGCCTGATCAGCCTTGCTAATATTCTGTTTGTATAAATAAAAAAGCGAGTCGGTTGCCCTTCTCGCTTTTATTTTTCATTCATTGTCCGTGTGCTGTTAAAGCTTTTTCGCCCAAGCCTTCGCCGACTCATCAATTAACGCATAGGCATGGTCAAACGCTTCACGGCTTTGGCGGTGTGGATCAGGAATGTCTTTCTGACCAATCCACTGACCAAATAACATGGTTTTTCCACGTGCTTCTGCCGCAATATTGGTTACCGCTTCAATGTGACCTTTTTCCATCACCAAAATCAAATCATAGTCACGACAAATGTCACTGGTTAGTTGACGAGCTACGTGGCCGTCTAAGCTAACACCGTGCTCTTCTGCGACCAATGCCGACGTTTTATCTGCCGATTTACCGACAACAGCAGCAACACCAGCAGAAGCGATTTCTTTATTTGGTAATAAACTCTTAAGCAGGTACTCACCAGCCGGTGAGCGACAGATGTTACCGACACAAACAACCAAAATTTTATTGAACATTATTTTTCCTTAACCCGTTCAATCCCCAACAGTATGACTATCAGGGATATCTCAAACTCTTAACCCGCCTGGTGCTATTTTCCCATAACCACCACCAGATTTTAAACTTTATATTCAGAAATGGCCTTCGCCAGTCCTTGAGCTTGCTTTGCCACATCATCAGCGACTAATGCATTGTCATGGGCAACGTGTGAATTCTGGCTGGTGATATCACGTATTGCCGCGACATTTTGCCCAATTTCATCAGACACTTGACTCTGCTGCTCCACGGCCGTGGCTATTTGGGTACTGGTATCCATAATCTGTTGCATATCGGCCATGATTTGATTGATTTTCTGTTCCGCACTATCAGCCTGCTCAACACTCACATTACCGAGCTCTTGGCATCGCCCTATATGTTCAACCACCTCACTCGTTTGTTCTTGTAACGAGCCAATAATAGTGGTTATTTCTTCGGTCGACTGTCGCGTTCGTAGCGCTAAAGATCTTACCTCGTCGGCCACAACGGCAAACCCTCGTCCTTGCTCTCCGGCACGAGCGGCTTCAATTGCTGCATTTAAGGCCAGTAAATTGGTTTGCTCTGCAATGCCTTTGATCACATCTAACACTGAACCTATATTCTCGGACAAACTAGAAAGGCTGGCGACCTCATCACTTGTTTGTGATAAGTCATCAGATAATGCTTTTATTCGTACTTTGGTTGCAATAACTTCACTTAGCCCTTCTTTTGCCCCTTGGTAGCTATTATCTGCATTACCTGCTGCATGCTCAGTATTCATCGCAATTTCACGAATAGTAACCCCCATTTCAGTCACCGATGTTGCCACTGAATCGGTCTCACCCTGTTGATTTCTTAAAGCATGCTCTGAATCAAGGCTACGCTGCTGTAGCTGTGTAGAAGCTGGCCCCAATTGCTCGACGGCAAACTGCACATTTGCTACCAAACCACTTAGGCTATTGAGTAAATAATTAAAGTGCTCAGCCATACCCGACAGCTCATCATTACCGCTCTGATCTGCCCGTTGAGTGAGATCATGATCGCGCGCGATACTGCTCATCAAGAGACTCAAATTCGATAAGCGGATCTGGATGGTACGACTAATCCACCACGAAACTGACAACAGGCAGATGATGACAATACCAACAGCCATCACAATCTGCCATATCGTACTTTGCTTATCACTCGCGACGGTTTCTTCTAGCTGTTGTTTTAAGGTCACAAAAGCAGCTTCAACTTGATGAGACTGCGTACGGATTTCACCTCGTAGTCCATCCTGATGGCTTAATCCAGTAATGCGCATCTGTGCCAATAAGCGATCAGTGGATGTCGTATAATATTCAAAGTCAGACCCAAAATGGCGCTGTAATAACGGGCTTAAATCTTGTTGTAGGATTTGATAGTGTCTCGCTCGTCCAGTATCACTATCGAGCACGAGAATCTTAGCGGCTTGTACCAATCGATATACTTCATCGAGATCCTGGATCCGCTCACTTGCCTGTAAAATCAATGCTTCAGAAGAGGCAAAAAAATCACGCTGCAACCCTGACTCTGGCGATAAGCCTTGTACCTGATAGGCGTCAATTAACGCCAGCATACCCGCTTGGTAAGCAGACATCTTACTGGGTAAGTCACCCATTTCTGGTAACCGGATCCGTAAATCTGATAAGAGCTGATTGAGTTGATCTTGACGTTGTTGGTAGTCACGATAGTTAGCTTCGAATGAATCTTGGTATTTAAGATCCATCCTCATCAAAAAATCTTTTTCATTGCGTCGTAAATTGAGCAATGACACTTCCATTTCACTCACCGTGATAAGTGCTTGATTGATTTTTATCACCCTATCGCTGGCAAACCACCCCAAAGATAAAACCACAATCAATGAAGCAACCGCGAATAAACTAAGCCCTTGCAGCTTATATTTAATTTTCATGAGCGAGACCCTTAGCTCGAAGTAACAAACAGCAGCAATCTACCACTATCAGCCCAAGATCCCTTAGGAATATGTTTACTACATGCGTGAATTCTTATTAAGAGGGTAAATACAATACTACAACGGTCATTCATGACAGATCGACGCGGAATGATGGCAGTACAAAGCAAGGCTGCGATAAGCACTTTGATTACAGCTATCAGTGGAAATAATCACCCACTGTTTAGTGTTCTTGTTAGCTAAGCACATCAATAATAGCCAACGGGTTCGGATTTTGGCTTGCTCCAAACGCCACACCTTTCCTTGCCAGCAAATACCACCTTGAGCTTCAATCACCATTTGCCCTTGGGCTCGGCAATAATTCACGGCAAGTCGCCAATATTCATGCCATAGCAACCAAATACAGCCTAGCGCAAGAGATAAGGGCAATACTTGATAAAACACAGAAGAGAGAAGGAGAAAGGCCGCACTGACATATAGGCAAGCCAATGCGGTTAATAGGTAATTCGACGGGACGAGCGTTATATCAGCGTAGTTTGCTGTTGTTGTGGGCAACGATTTTATCCACCATTGCCGCATGTGCAGGGTTTTCACTGCGACCATGCTGCATCATCCAAGTAAACAAATCAGGATCATCGCACGTCAGCAAAGAAATAAAATCCTGCTGCTCTTGATCTGATAATCCATCAAAGCACTCTTCAAAGAATGGCATCACAAGGACATCTAGTTCCAACATGCCGCGGCGACATGCCCACTTTACTCGTGCTTTTTCATCTGCACTCAACATTTTACAACCTCAAACCGATTACTGGCCGTTAACAATGGCGTCCATACTAGCAGTCAGATATGCAGCCGACCATGCGCCAGAGCAAGCAAACCACCAAGTTGAGACCTAGGATCAATAATCTCGATGATTATCTGACCTAATCTATCAAGTATTAGGGCTGACAAAACGGCCTTCTCGCTTTAACATAGTCATATATTCACTTTCACCTAGCCCGTCAGATTGTGCACTGTCTGACCGCTACTTCGACATCATGGATACCTATGAGCAATTGGTCTGAAGCTTTGAATTTTTCCCCTATTTCCCTATCACCGGAAGATAGCCTGCCAGAACTGGCATGTGTTGATCTGTCGAGCTGGGGACTGGTTACCTTAATTGGCGACGATAAGAAGTCTTACCTACAAGGTCAGGTTACGTGTGATGTAGTGACGCTTTCTGCAGAACAATCCACACTCGGCGCCCATTGTGATGCCAAAGGCAAAATGCGTACGGTATTTCGCTTATTTCACCATAATGATGGCTATGGCTTATTTCAGCGCCAGAGCATTATGTCGACCCAGCTACCAGAGCTAAAGAAGTATGCTGTTTTTTCTAAAGTCGACATTGAGCAAAGTACCGATGTTTTATTAGGCCTAACAGGCTTAGCTGCACAACAAAATGTTGATGCACTTTTCGGTGGCGACGGTGATGTGCGCGTCATTGATGGCGGCACCGCAGTTAAAATAGACCAACAACGCTGGTTGCTGGCGTTGACTGCCGAGCAGGCAACGGCGGTTGTGGGCAAGTTAAGCGATAACGCAGTGCTGTGTGATGATAGCTTGTGGGATCTCTATGATATTCAAGCGGCGCAGCCTCGTGTTGATGCGGCCACTGAGCTTGAATTTATTCCACAAGCTATGAACCTGCAGGCTGTCGATGGGATCAGTTTCAAGAAAGGGTGCTATACCGGCCAAGAAACGGTTGCACGCGCCAAATACCGTGGTATCAACAAGCGTGCCATGTACATCGTCACAGGTCCTGCTGAGGAATGCCCGAAATCGGGTGATGCATTAGAACGTAGCGTGGGTGAAAACTGGCGTAAAGGCGGCAGTATTATCGCAGGTTATCAGTACAACGACGGTACTGCGGTTGCGTTAGTTGGCCTGCCTAACGATCTTGATGACGACACTGAATTCCGCCTGAATGGCCAAGCCGCTACATGGCAACAACTGCCACTGCCATACTCACTAGTAGACAACGACTAAGCGATGAATACTCCGGTTACCTCTTACCTCCAAGAAGAAGGCGTGGAATACCGCCTTCTTCCCCACACCCAACCAGCCAAAACGGTCGAAGAGGCGGCACGTGAGCGCGGCGTTGATCCTCAGCAAATGGTGAAATCTATTTTGCTGCGAGATATGGGTGGATTTCACGTCTTAGCGTGTGTACCAGGCCCTGCACAAGTTGATCCAAAAAAAGTCAGAGCAATGTTTGGCTGTAGCCGTATGACATGTGCCGATGCTAGTGATGTTGAGAAAGTGACGGGGTTGGTCATTGGCACTGTTGCACCCATTGGCCTTAAACGGCCTTTACCGGTCATTTTTGATCACCAAATCACTAAGCACCAACGAGTGAATATCAGCAGTGGCGACCGTATGGCAGGTATTGAACTTGAAACGGATGATTTGCTGATTCTGTGTGATCCGATGTTTGCCGATATTTGTCGGTAACCCCGGAGAATAACAATGAGTAATATTAACTGGCGTGGCGTTGATCTGAATTTGCTCATCGCCTTTTCAGCCTTAATGGAAACACGCAGTGTCACAAAGGCTGCAGCGAAGCTATCGATTGGCCAATCAGCCATGAGCCATAACTTATCGCGACTACGGGCACTGATTGATGATCCGCTGTTTGAGCGCCATGGCCATCAAATGATCGCCACCGACAAAGCAATCGAACTTGCACCTGTGGTTGAACAAATTTTGCAGCTTGTTACCAACGAAATCCTTCAGCCTGATGATTTTTCACCGCGTTCCTATCAGGGCAGCTTTCGTATTGGCTTAACCGACTATGCCGAATTACTGTTTGCGCCCGCATTATTCGATGCTATCCGTCAGGCCGCCCCTCATTGTCAGTTGAGTTTTTGCAATATTGATCGGAATAACTACCAGCAAGCGGTGGAAACACAAAAAATTGATTTGGTGATTGGCTCAATGACCGATTTACCTCGGGAGTTCGAGAGTCAATACCTGTACACCGAAGACCATGTCTGCTTATTTGATGCTCGTGCAACAGGGCTATCACCTCCCATTGATTTAGCGCACTACATACAGACACCGCAGGCATTGGTAACGCCTGATGGTAAGCTAGCTGGTAACGTTGATAACCAACTTCAACAACAAGGTTTTCACCGTCACGTCGCCGTCGGATCAAGTAACTTTATGACCATTCGCCATCTGCTTACGGGACGAAATTTACTGTGTGTCGTCTCGACGCTAATGGCCAAGCTTGATGTCTTTCATGACAACCTCAGCCAATGTCGCCCACCAGTCAACATTCCTGATTTTGATATCAATATGTTGTGGCTAAAACGCAATACTAACCACCCTCGCCTAGAGTGGTTACGCCAGTGTGTTCACGGCGCGGTTACGGCAAGGGTGAGCGAGCTTCGCCAACTAGGCTGACCAGAATCATTACACCGGTGCCGAGAAAGGCAATCTGATGACGGAGGGGCAGCTATAGCCTAACCCCTCTTATCTTCGTGAGGCCTGCAATTGAACTGGCGGCTTTTTCCATTGCTCCAATTTTAGGGGTAACATCCTTTTTTTTACTGCCACACCCACATCCACAGCCCCCTTTTTCTCGCTTACAAGGACGACCTTGCTCAGCCGAAACTAATGGTTCTAATGCTATATCGCCCTGTAGAACTTGACGCACAGTCGTACGAGGGGGCACTTTAAATACTTCAAAACCCGCATTCAGCAATCTCGCTAACGAACGTTGGCCAATATTTCCCAGCACTAATTTACTGACACCTTGTTCTTTCAACTGGCGCTGAATCACTTTCTTATGCTTACAGCCAACCTCACGACGGCCCTCGTTAGATAGTTCGAGCAGCAACAGGCCCTGCTCATCAAAAACATGAAAAGCAGCAGCTTTGCCAAAATGACCAGCCACCTCATGACGAGGGGTTACAGCAATTGCGAGTGCCATACAAATACCTTATAAACCAATTAGATTGCTAACTTATACCAATCTGGATAAGTAATTGACCTAAGTATTACGCAGGAAAAATTGTTGTTATCAAGGCAGGGATTGCAGTAACGAGTGGTTCTAATTACAAAATCTCTAACCTAGAGAACAACGGTTTTAACCAGTAAGACTGATCAAGTGCTTATGTAGGTTGGTATTAATATCACGTCTGTTACTTAGTTGCTTTCATCGACTTTCGCCCAGCTAAAAACCACTAAACCAACTACTCAACTCTTATTTTCAGCTGAAGTATTACCCGCTTCGGCTACAAAATTAAGAGCTACAATTATTGGCATAAACCAGCGGCCAGCTTTGATCCTAAGCAGGAAATGTCACTTTTATCTCTACTGATCGGACTTGCTGGCTGATTTAGCATAAACCACTATTCGATTTTAGCTTTCTCGTTACGTCGACCAAAAGTCGCACAATAAAAGCAGAATATCGCCCACCTTACTTTTGAGCCAATAAGACCTCATAAGAGACTAAGCCATTAAAATACAAACATAATTAGAAAATTATTCACACAAAAACAATGAAACATATCAATATGAACTTATTTTCCATTAACAATAAATAGAATAAAAAACTAAAACGAATAGATTTGGTAAAAGGTTAAAGCTAACAGAAGCTATTTAACATTGTTATTATGCTGAGGACATCACAAAAGCATCATGCATATTGTTTTATAATTCGTTTGGTATCAAACAAATGGAAAGGTTAGATAAATATGCGTATGTTCAAACGCTACGTGCCACAAATGATTGCAAAGCACGTTAGTCGTTTATTCAGTGGAAGGATCTACATTGATGGCCGTGGTGGTTATGAATTCAATAATGGACTATTGCTTGTGCCTGTAAAGGCAGAACATCGCCACTACCAAACCGTTAATGAGATAAATCAAGAAATAAAAAAACTTAAAGAGCTCTCATTTTAATCGCTGAGATTGACTCAATGATAAAGCCCACGTTGTACTCGGTGGGCTTTTTAGATCAGGGCTCAAGCTATTCAGACTCATCCACTAAATCTAGATAGTTATCAGCATCCAGTAGGTCGGTAAACTCATTTTCATCGTCTACTTTAATTTGAAACAGCCAACCGTCACCATACGGATCACTGTTCACCAGCTCAGGCGAACCTTCAAGCTCCTCATTAACGGCAACTACAAAACCGGTTAATGGCGCATAAATATCTGAAGCGGCTTTTACCGATTCAGCCACCGCGCAATCTTCACCAGCCTCGGTTGCAGCATCAAGTTCAGGCAAATCAACAAATACCATGTCACCCAACAATGACTGAGCATGGTCAGTGATGCCAACGGTATAAATGCCTTCCCCTTCATGGCGAACCCATTCATGGGTATTGGTATAGCTTAACTCAGAGGGAATATAGCTCATGGTGCAACTTCCTTATGAAAGCCTGCCTATCGCCCCACTCAATGCGAACAAAGCAGATGTATTAATATCTTGGGGATACCCCTTAATTTGGTCATCTTTGCCCTTATTACTTAGCTAACAGGCCTTGTAACCATCGACAAATCTAACTCAAATTTCCTGTTATTTACTTTAGGAGAAAAAAACGAAATTGGATCGAAATATTGATGATCTATTTCAATGTATTAGATAGGGTTAGACAAAAAAGCACATCACATAGAAAAGAAAAAGCCGCTTCATGAGCGGCTTAATACAGTAAGAAATCACAAGGCGGTAGGATTAAAAACGCGCGAGTTCTGGTAACTCTCCCGATAAACCCAATGCTCGCTTCATAAATTCATCTTTAACGCCTGGCGCTTTATCGGCAAACAACATGCCGAGGTCACGTACTAACTTTTTGGCTGGATGGCTGCCATCAAACAAATCTTTGAACCCTTGCATCGCAGTGATCATCTTCGCGGCTTCCGCTTTGCGCCAGCGTTCGTAATGACGCAGGTTGGCTTTTTTACCGATATCTTTCTCTTGCTGCCACAGCTGCTTGAGTTCTTGCGCCAAACTCGCCGCGTCTAACAGACCAAGGTTCACACCTTGTCCAGCAAGGGGGTGAATAGTGTGTGCAGCATCACCGACCAACGCAACGCGTTCACGGACAAAATCACGGGCATAACGCATTTTCAACGGAAAGGCCTCGCGCTCGCCTTCAACGGCACAGAGCCCCAAACGATGATCAAAAGCCGCAGTCAGGTATTTATTAAACTCGTGGTCTGGTATTGCACACATTTTCTCTGCTTCTTCTGGTGGCAGTGACCACACAATCGAGCATAGATCTGCATCAGGTAGTGGCAGAAAAGCCAATGGCCCTTGCGGGCGGAAAACCTGACGAGCGGTGTGTTGATGCGGTTCGGCACAACGAATATTGGCAACTACCGCACTATGGCCATAGTCCCAATGCGTTAATGGGATATCTAATTGCTGACGAAGCCAAGAGTTCGCACCATCGGCACCAACAACCAATTTGGCCGTTAGGTTTTTACCGGATTCAAGGCTTAGCCATGCTTCACTCTCACCAAAAGCAATGCTTTGGCAGCGCTCAGGGGCTAACAAGGTAACGTTGGGCAGTGCCTGAACCTTATCGAGTAACGAAAGCTGGATCACTCGATTTTCAACAATGTGCCCCAAGTTCGGTTGCGCTAAACGGGCAGCATCAAATGTAATATTGGCAAAACTGTCTTGCTCCCAAACCTGCATGCCGTCATAAGGTGCGAAACGGCGTGCTTCAATACCATCCCACGCACCTACCCGGCGTAAAATGCGCTCACTGGCTCGGCTTAAGGCCGATACACGTAAATCAGGTAATGCAGCTAAGTCAGGTTCAGGTAAGTGCCCTTCAATGACGGCAACGCGTAATTCTGTTTCAGCCAAGGCTGCGGCCAATGTCAGCCCCACCATTCCACCACCAATAATGGCGATATCAACACTTTGCATCATGGTTATCTTTCTACCTGTCCCATTGCCCGCCGTACCAGCGGAGCTTTAAATACATCATTCAATTCCATTGCCATTAACCCGGTATTTCGGCCAGCAATAAACGGTAAACTCGTGTTAGTAAACACGTTGACTAAACCGGCAGTCATGGCCACAGTGGCATCTCTATCAGGCGTACGCCGCTGCCGATAGGCACTAAGAATACGCTGACATCCAGCATCGCCATAAATCACAGCCCCTTTCGCAACTTCCTCTGCCAATGTCATGACATCGCGTAGACCAAGGTTAAAGCCTTGCCCTGCAATAGGGTGTAAGGTTTGAGCCGCATTGCCGACAATGGCAACTCGATGTGATGTCAACCGCTGTGCTTGGCGTAGCAATAAGGGATAAGCACTACGCCTTCCTGTTTTGACTAACTCTCCCAGCCGCCAACCAAAGGCTTGCTGCAAGTTCGCCAAAAATTCGCTATCGCTCCACCCCATCACGGTTTCTTTCTCGTCAGGTCGAATACACCAAACCAAGGAGCTCCGGCTTTCAGACATCGGCAATAATGCCACCGGTCCCGTCGGGGTAAAACGTTCGAACGCACGGCCTTTATGCGCTTCTGCCGTCGTAATATTGGCAATTACTGCCACTTGATTAAAGTCGTGTTCATTGTGGGCAATGCCCAGCATCTCACAACAACTAGACAACGCCCCATCGGCAGCCACCAAGAGCTTACTTTGGATAGTATCACCAGTATCTAACCTTACAGTGACACCCGCCACCTGACGGTCGATCCCTGCGATCACGGCAGGGCAAAGTAGATCGATACGATCAAGCTCGGTAAGTTGCTGATGAAAAATGCGACCAGCATCAGCCAATTCAATGACATAACCCAGCGCATCAACGGCTTGTTCGTGAGCATCAATATGCGCCATACCGGCATGGCCGCGATCTGAAACGTGGATGTGAGAAATGGCCGTTGCCACTTTAGACAACGCAGACCAACAACCGATCGAGTCAAGTATACTGACCGAACCTAATGAAATCGCAATGCTGCGGGCATCGTAGCCTGGGTGTAAGTCTAAGCGAGGGGCTACAGCTTCTACCACCGCAATATTCAACTGACCCGCACTCAACTTATTAAGGGCGATTGCCAATGTTGCTCCTGCCATTGCCCCACCAGCAATGACGACATCGTACTGCTTCACATCCAGTTCCTTTATTTATTATTCACTGGCTTACTTAGTGTAAGGTTGGTTTCTGCTCTGCTGGAGTACCAGTAACATCATCACTGTCTTCAACTTCGCCACGCTGACTTAAGCCAACTAAACACGTTAAGACACATTCCGGTACATACGCAACGACATTATTAAACAGCTCCGCCTGCTCGTTCATATCTTCATCTTCATCAATCCCGAGCTGAGAGATCTCTTCCAGCGCAGCAACGGCTTCAGCAACGTCATCTGATAGCTGTTTTTTGTCCATGCCCATCAGGCCAAGACCAGAGATAAAATTAGTCACCCACTCACTTAATGCCTCTGCGCGTAACATCAATTCTGCATTTTCTTCAGGCAGTAGCAATGACACAGAAAAATCGATTTCAACCAATTCGGCTGCTGTTGAGGTAAATAATGTTTGAGTTAATCCCCCCAACTCTGACGATGCTGCATTAAAAACAGAGCGTACCAAGGCTTTTGCCCCGTCGGTCATCGCTTCGCCTTCATTGGCATAATCACAAATCGGGCCGAGCCACTGCTCGCCATCAACCGCTAAGCCACCGCAAATCATGCCACTGAGCAAGCCGTGTAGCTCTGATGGGGTCACTGCTAAACCTTGCTCTTTTAGCATCGGTTCGATTGTTTCGTAGGCTGGCAATTTCACTTCGCTCATGGGCTGTTCACCTTAATGTCATTGGTGTGGTTCTGGTTTATGATATGCTACCACTTATCAGAAAGATCCGTCACTTGCCATTTCCTGTCAACGGGAACATGTTTATGCCAAACTGGTTAATATCTGATTAGTCAGACATCATAAAGCCTAAAGCGTGACAAGCTAGCTTGCATGTTGATAGGGGTTTTTTTATATTTAACAACTAACGCGTATCGCAAGCGGAATGCCATATTAACAGTCTGGCACGGAGCAGATGTAAAGTTTATGAGTAATCAGGCAGTAGAAATTCAGGTATTAGGCCGTAAATTTAAGGTTAACTGCCCACCTGGTCAGGAAGAAGCCTTACAGGCATCCGCTGCAGATTTTAACCAGCGCCTGAAAGATCTTTCTGAACGAACTAAAATAACTAACCCGGAACAGCTTTTGATGTTCACGGGATTAAACATATGCAACGAGCTACACGGCGAACGCCAAGAACAGCAGCGCAGTGCTGAAAAACTATCCAATAGAATCAATGAAATGGAAGATTTATTGGAGAAAGCATTGCAATATCAACCAAAGGGTTGATAATAAATTGTCCCTGGGGTGTACGTCAGCGAATCAACGTCCCCGAGCCGATAAGCAATAATCCAGGATTGGCTTTTTATTAGCTATTGAGCAGGCTCGGCATGTACCGAGAAGCCTACGGTTAATGTTGCCGGTCCACCTTGAACATCTGGTTCAAGGGCCTAGATTTGCAACGGCACCCTGGGGCATACCTCTTCACGCAGTGCATAATGCATTGTTGCAGCAGACTCGACCTTTCGAGCACACTCTGTCATTGGATGACCTATGAGATCTGCAATTCAACCTTCGGCCTCTCGCCAACAAATTCGTCAATTCGTTCGCCAACAGCGTCGTAGTCTTACGCTCGAACAGCAACACAGTGCTGCTCATGAGCTACTGAGCCAATGCCAAAAATCTTATCCGTTACTAAATGCTAAACACATAGCTCTGTATTTAGCGAATGATGGCGAACTCGATACCCAGCCTATTATTGATTGGTTATGGCAACGAGGAACAGCAGTTTACTTACCGGTACTGCACCCGTTCAGCAAGGGCCAGTTGTTGTTTTTACATTACACCCCCGAAACCAAGATGACCCTCAATAAGTATCAGATCCGTGAGCCCATTTTAGACATTCGCCTCGTCAAACCGGTTTCACAACTCGATATCATTTGTACCCCGCTCGTCGCTTTTGATGCAACTGGACAGCGTTTAGGGATGGGAGGCGGCTATTATGACCGCACCCTTAGTCGCTGGCATAGCAGCAAGCAGGGTCCCCGCCCTATTGGCCTTGCCCATAATGTCCAGCAAGTTGAACGTCTACCAACTCAAGCTTGGGATGTCCCCTTGCCTGAAATCATCACACCCGCTCAACACTTCTACTGGTAGCCCATATTGGTAGCCAATGAATACGGCCTGATGACCAATTCCTGTGACGCACAACGCAAACGTTTGGTTTTATGTGAGCCCATCATTCACCAATAAGACTATGTTATTAATAGTTTTATCTTTTTATCGGTAAAACCACGCGATTATCAAGGCAAGATAGAGACTGACGACAGCATTCCATTTGGCTATAATCAGCGCTCCGCATTCGTCGTCACTAGGAGAAAAGCATGACACAAGATGAAATGAAAAAAGCCGCTGGCTGGGCTGCGCTTGAATATGTAAAAAAAGGCAGCATTGTAGGCGTAGGTACCGGCTCTACTGTTAATCACTTCATCGATGCTTTAGAAACCCGTAAAGAAGAAATCAAAGGGGCAGTATCAAGCTCTATCGCTTCAACCGAGCGACTAGAAAAGATTGGTATTCCTGTTTTTGATGCGAATGAAGTCTCTGAGCTTGATGTTTACGTTGATGGCGCAGATGAAATCAACGGCGAGTACGATATGATCAAAGGTGGCGGTGCTGCCTTAACGCGTGAAAAGATCGTGGCTGCAATTGCAAAGCAGTTTATCTGTATCGTTGATGACACCAAGCAAGTTGATGTGCTTGGTCAATTCCCATTACCGGTAGAAGTGATCCCGATGGCACGCTCTTACATCGGCCGTGAATTGGTTAAACTAGGTGGTGACCCAGTTTACCGTGAAGGCTGTGTAACAGATAACGGCAACATCATTTTGGATGTTCACAACATGGAAATCACCAACCCGAAAGAAATGGAAGAGAAAATCAATGCATTACCGGGTGTCGTAACTGTGGGCCTATTTGCTCACCGCGGTGCTGACGCGCTATTGGTAGGCTCGCCTGAAGGCGTAAAAAAGTTCGAAAAATAACATACCAGCGACCAGCTGATAACGCTTTCGTTATTTGATTACAAAACGGCATAACACATGCCGTTTTTTATTATCTATCTTGTAATATTCTTACCCATAGTGGTTATTTTTTGATACTTTAGGTGTCAGCATGTACGCAACTGTTTGAGTGGCGCTCGTGGATAACCAACATACAGGGAAGTCATTATTATTTCCTGCCTCTGTATCGGCTCATCCTGAGTGCCTCCACTCAAAGTTTTAAGGATGAGAATCAATGGCTAAAGTTTCACTGGATAAAGATAAAATTAAGATTCTACTGCTCGAAGGTGTCCACCCTTCTGCAATAGAAATTTTTCAGCAAGCCGGCTACACCAATATCGAATACCACAAAGGATCGTTATCTGGTGAAGAGCTCGTTTCTGCCATCAAAGATGCCCACTTTGTTGGTATTCGCTCCCGAACTCAGCTGACTGAAGATGTCTTCCGTGCCGCCAACAAACTAATTGCTGTTGGGTGCTTTTGTATCGGCACTAACCAAGTTGAGCTCTCCTCTGCGGCTAAGCGTGGTATCCCAGTATTCAACGCGCCATTCTCTAACACGCGAAGTGTTGCTGAACTCGTTTTAGGCCAAACCCTATTACTACTACGCGGCATTCCTGAAAAAAATGCCAAAGCGCATCGTGGCGAGTGGCTAAAATCAGCCGATAACTCCTATGAAGCACGAGGTAAACGTCTCGGTATTATCGGTTATGGCCACATTGGTACACAGCTTGGTATTTTGGCCGAAAACCTCGGCATGCGTGTGTACTTCTACGATATTGAAAACAAGCTGTCTCTTGGTAATGCAACTCAGGTCACTTCACTGACTGAGTTACTGAATAAATGTGACGTGATTAGCTTACACGTACCAGAAACACCTGAAACACAAGACATGATGGGCGTAGAAGAGTTTGCGCGCATGAAGCCTGGCGCAATATTTATTAACGCTGCTCGTGGCACCGTAGTGGATATTGATTCTCTATGTAGCGCACTGGAAAGCGGCCACCTTGCTGGTGCAGCTATCGATGTGTTCCCTGTTGAGCCAAAAACCAACAAAGACCCATTTGAAACGCCACTGGCCAAGTTTGATAACGTGTTGTTGACTCCTCATATCGGTGGTTCAACTCAAGAAGCACAAGCAAATATCGGTATCGAAGTCGCTGGAAAAATGGCTAAATACTCAGATAATGGTTCAACCTTATCAGCTGTTGGCTTCCCTGAGGTTTCTTTGCCTGAGCACCGTAATTGTTCTCGCCTACTACATATTCATGAAAACCGTCCAGGCGTTTTGAACCAGATCACGACCATCTTCGCATCTGAAGGGATCAATATTGCCGCCCAGTACCTGCAGACGGGCCCAGAGATTGGTTATGTGGTTATTGATGTGGAAACTGAACGCTCAGAAGAAGCACTCACTAAACTAAAATCAATTGATGGCACTATTCGTGCCCGCATCTTACACTAAGCTGCACTAAAGTATTCGCTTAACCTCTTATACAACAAAGGAGAGCATATGCTCTCCTTTTCTCTATTTAAGCTATGTAGTTCAAGCTGTTATTGGCTCAGCTTAAAGACCACTTCAACCCTATCGCTAATAACAATTTCAGCATCTTGATAGGTCGCCGCCGTTTCAGGTGCCGCATCCATCGCCATGCGCATCATGACAGGGCGCGGTTGATTGGCGTGATAGTTAATACGCCACACACCGTCAAGTTCCTCGCCAAAGCCTTTCGCTAATGACTCTGCTTTTGCTTTGGCGTCATTAATTGCAGCTAGGCGGGCTTTCTCAAGGTATTCAGCCTCGTTGCTAACCTTTAACTCGATATTATTGATCCGGTTGATCCCATCGCCCAACGCGTGATCAAGGTATGTATTAAGTTGATCAAGATCGTCAACCGTTACCGTTACATTCCGGCTAGCACGGTAGCCTTTTAATTCCGGCTCTTTGTCCTTCGGGTAATGATACTGTGGTTGTAAGCTAATATTGGCACTCTGGATATCACTTCGCTCTACCCCTTGAGCCAAAAGACGCTCAACAAAAGCCGTGATCGCTTGATCAACCGCTTGCTTGGCTTCTTGTGCCGTTGGTTTTACTTCAACGACTGCAACAGAAAACACCGCCATATCAGGCTGGGCAACGACCTCTCCCGTACCAATTGTTTCGAGGTGAGGCACAGTAACATTGGCGGATGCTAAACCACTCGCCCCCATTAATCCAAATCCCAAAAGTACAGCAACTAATTGTTTTTTCATTAGGCTTTTCCTATCTATCCAGTCGTTTTCTTGTTCTGTTTCTATTCGACAACACGATTTAAGAAAATATCCCTATTCTTCATCTTTTTTTGTACATTGTTTTATTGTGCCGATCTATCAATTACTGGGGCAGTACTTGATGGGCATGATGAGTTAGCTGCTGTGATAGTTCGGTAAGTACCCCGCTCTCCAATGCCCAGTGATGCCAATACATGCGACGAGTCAGGAAAATATCAGGGGTCACATTCACCAATAGACCTTGCTCAAGCTCTTGTAATATTTGCACTCGAGGAATTAGGCTGAAAGCAATACCTTCTAACGCCAAGCGCACAAAAGCCTCCGATGAACGAACCGTATGCTTCATCACGCTCCCCATCGGCAAATTAAAATGCTGCTGAATAAAACGTTCATGCATATCGTCATGATGATCAAAAGCAACCCCTGGTGCTTCCACCAAGCTTTCCCGTGTTACCCCGCTAGAAAAATACTTCTTAGCAAACTCGGGGCTTGCGACACATAGAAAATCAACCCGACCAAGATAATCAGCCACACACCCAGGCATTGGTGTCGCTTCCATGCTGATTGCACCAACCACTTCACCGCTGCGTAACTTATCTAGCGTTCGTGCTTCATCCTCAATCATTAAATTAAGTTCGATCCGGCGGGACTTCAATAATGGGCTCAAGGCTGGCAATAGCCATGTCGCCAGACTATCGGCATTCGTTGCAATCGATACGGACAGTGGCTGACTAAGATCATCTGGCGTAATTTCAGGCAATAGCTCCTGCTCAAGTAACCGTACTCGACGATACAACCCCAAGATCTTTTGTCCAGCCGTTGTTGGCCTTGGCGGCTGCTCTCGCACTAGCATCGGTTGCGCCATAAGTTTCTCCAACTGTTTAATACGCTGCGAAACCGCCGACTGAGTAATACATAAATTCTCAGCTGCACGTTCAAACCCGCGCTGGGCAATCACCGCATCTAGCGCTTCAATCCATCGATAATCCAGTCCCCGCATACTTTTTCACCTGTTTTGTCTCTGTTTAATACCGTCATTAGAAAGTCTAATATTACATAAATTTTATTAGTTGTACTTAATATTAGTGGCAGGAGTATGCTTGCGCCAACACATTCACTCCAGCCTCCCAACCACAGGGAGTTGCTGTAAAATCAAACAATAAGGTAAGCAGGAAATGAGTATTTGGGCGCTATTACAAGGATTTGGCTTAGGGGCCACCATGATCATCCCGATAGGGGCACAGAATGCCTATGTACTTAACCAAGGGATCAAGCGCAACCATCACCTTACGACTGCGACCATCTGTAGCGTCCTTGATACCATGTTTATCAGCCTAGGGATCTTCGGTGGTGGAGCCTTACTATCAAGTAACGAAACCTTGCTGACTAGCGTCACGATTGGTGGCGTTTTATTTTTACTCTTCTATGGCTCGCTCTCACTCAGCAGTGCCTTTCGCCCTGCCGTCGAACAGGAAAAATCCAAGCAGGTACTCGCTCGTGGCCGCCGAGCAGTGATCCTCGGAGCCTTAGCCGTAACGGTACTGAACCCGCATATGTACCTTGATACTGTGGTGATCCTTGGATCTATCGGCGGGCAATTTGAAGGTAATGACAGAATAGCGTTTGCAATTGGTACGGTGCTGGCGTCGTTTGTCTGGTTCTATACCTTGTCAATTGGTGCCGCCAAACTAGGTCCTACGCTCTCAAAACCGAAGGTTAAACGCGGTATTGATATTACGGTTGCTGCTATGATGTTCTTCATTGCCGGTCACTTAGCCAAAGGACTATGGAGTCAGTATGTCGCTTGATCCCCAAAAGATAACGCAGCCAGCGGAAAAACTTGAAGCCATTTACCTGTCGAACCTATCCTTGTTCAACCAAACAGGTGTGAGTTATCAAGCGTGGCAGCATGAACCTATTCTGGACTTCGAGACCGATGCCCGCATTGCTGAAGAACTTGGCTGGACAGCCGCGCCGACTAAAAGCCTGTTTATGAAAATAAAAGGAGGGGGACATAGCTTGCTTCTCACCCATCGAGATAGCCGGTTAGACAGTAAGCTGGTCAAACAAATATTGGGCAAGCGAGTGTCTGTCTGCAGCCATGACGAAATGATTGAAGCGATAGGCTGTACACCTGGTGCTGTCTGTCCATTTGGTTTGCCGACTGATGTCGTGATGTTAATTGACCCTGTGCTCTACCAGCACAATGAGCTGATGTTTACCCCCGGTAAGCCAGAACTCACCTTTGCATTTTCCAGTCAGGATCTTAATACCTTGCTCGCTGCACTGCCTAATCGAGTGCTGCCCCTCACTTAATAACAAACATAAAAAATGGAGCCTTGCGGCTCCATTTTTTTGTTGGTATCGATATTACTGCTCAAGGGCCTTGTTGAGATGGACATCCATCTGCGGATACGGGATCCCGATGTTTTCTTTATCCAGCTCTTCTTTGATAGCCTGCATCAAGTCGAAGTATACCGCCCAGTAATCAGCCGTATTCACCCAAGGGCGTACCGCGAAATTGACAGAAGAATCAGCCAGTGCCAATACACCAACCGTTGGCTCAGGATCTTTCAAGATACGGTCATCCGCTTCGATCACCCGGTTCAGAACCGCTTTGGTATGCTTGAGATCGGCATCGTAAGAAACACCAATCACCAAATCGATACGGCGGGTTTTATGGCGAGAATAGTTAGTGATTGGGCCACCAATCACTCCCGCATTCGGTACTACCACCATTTTATTGTCAGGGGTATTCAAGACCGTAGAGAACACCTGGATCGATTCAACAGAGCCTGCAACCCCACCAATTTCAACGTAATCACCAGATTTGAATGGACGGAATGCCACAATCAACACACCAGCGGCAAAGTTAGACAGTGAGCCTTGCAACGCTAAACCAATGGCAAGACCGGCAGCACCGATCACGGCAACGACAGATGCCGTCTGCACACCAACACGGCCCAAGGCAGCAATCAGTACAATAACAAACAATAGATAACGCACTAGCGATTGGAGAAACTCAACAACCGCCTCGTCCATATCTTTTCTGCGCAGCATTTTTGCCACGCCATTAGCAATACTCTTGGTGATGATATTACCAATAAACAGGATCAACAGCGCAGACAGGATGTTCACCCCGTACTGGATCAGTAGTTCCTGATTGTCAGCGACCCAAGTACCAGCACTGAGCACGCCATTGGTAAGTTCATTATCTTTGATGGTATCCACTACCGTATCCGCAACACCTGTGACGGTATCCGTTACGGTATCTGTAACACTACTCTCACTCATACCTTTCTCTTCCTGCAAATATTATTTCCTTTCCCACAAAAATAGTAGCGGGAGCACAAATAATCATAGGCTTAATTATGTAAATTACTTATGCAATCATCACTATAACAGTGATTTTCTATGAATAGGCCAGAATAACAGCCTTTTTTCGCGGCAAGATAATACTCTGGAGACTAAAAAAACACCAACAAAAATTTGCAGGCAAGCAAGCAGTAAATGACCGGCAAAAAAAAACCCGCCGAAGCGGGTTTTTTAACACTTTAACGCGAAACGTAAATTATAGTACGTCGATTGCGTTAAGGTCAGAGAATGCTTTCTCAAGGCGAGTAACCATTGAAGCTTGACCAGCACGTAGCCATACGCGTGGATCGTAGTACTTCTTGTTTGGCGCAGCTTCGCCAGTTGGGTTACCGATTTGACCTTGTAGGAAGTCACGGTTTTCAGCTTCGTATGTACGAACGCCATCCCAGTTAGCCCACTGAGTATCAGTATCGATGTTCATTTTGATAACACCGTAGCCGATAGACTCTTGGATTTCTGCTTCAGAAGAACCAGAACCACCGTGGAATACGAAGTTTAGTGCATTCGGTGCAATACCGAACTTCTCAGCACAGTATGCTTGAGAGTCACGTAGGATCGTTGGAGTCAGTACAACGTTACCCGCTTGGTAAACACCGTGTACGTTGCCGAAAGATGCAGCGATAGTGAAACGTGGGCTGATAGCAACTAGTTTCTCGTACGCGTAAGCAACATCTTCAGGAGATGTGTAAAGCTCAGATGCGTCCATATCAGAGTTATCAACGCCGTCTTCTTCACCACCAGTACAACCTAGTTCGATTTCTAGTGTCATACCCATCTTAGCCATGCGCTCTAGGTACTTACCAGAAATTTCGATGTTCTCTTCTAGTGACTCTTCAGAAAGGTCAATCATGTGAGAAGAGAATAGAGGCTTACCAGTTTCAGCGAAGAACTCTTCACCAGCGTCTAGTAGACCGTCAATCCATGGAAGAAGTTTCTTAGCAGCGTGGTCAGTATGAAGAATAACTGGAACACCGTAAGAAGCAGCAACAGCGTGTACGTATTTCGCACCCGCTACAGCGCCAAGGATTTGTGCACCTTGACCTTCAAGTTTCATGCCTTTACCAGCGAAGAAACCAGCACCGCCGTTAGAGAACTGAACAACAACTGGTGCTTTAACTTTAGCAGCAGCTTCAAGAACACCGTTGATTGAATCAGTGTTAACTACGTTAACTGCAGGAAGTGCAAATTTGTGCTCTTTTGCAACTTCAAATACTTTCTGTACGTCGTCGCCAGAAATAACACCAGGTTTTACGAAATCGAAGATCTTAGACATAACAATAGTCCTATTAGCCTTGTTTTCTGTGTGAATTGTAAATCATTGCAAACGTTTGCTACTGGTCAGGCATTCTATTAAAACTTGACCCATTTCACAAACGTTTAAGTGCGGGAGCGGTTCGCTCCCGTACATTAATTATGCTTTTGCACGCTCTTCAAGCATTGCAACAGCTGGAAGTACTTTACCTTCAACGAACTCAAGGAATGCACCACCACCAGTAGAGATGTAAGAAACATCAGCTTTGATACCGAACTTGTCGATAGCCGCTAGCGTATCGCCGCCACCAGCTACAGAGAAGCCTGCAGATTCAGCGATTGCTTTAGAGATTCCAGCAGTACCCGCTTCGAAGTTTTTGAATTCGAATACGCCTACAGGGCCGTTCCAAAGGATAGTTTTTGCGTTGCCGATGATTTCAGCAAGTGCTGCCGTTGAATCAGGGCCAAGGTCGAAGATCATGTCGTCGTCTTGAACGTCAGCAACGTTTTTGATTTCAGCTTCAGCGTTTTCATCGAATGCTTTAGCACATGCAACGTCAGTTGCTACTGGGATAGCACACTCTTTCATTAGTTTTTGAGCTGTTTCAACTAGGTCTGCTTCGTATAGCGACTTACCTACGTTGTGGCCTTCAGCCGCAATGAATGTGTTCGCGATACCGCCACCAACAACCAGTTGGTCAGCGATTTTTGAAAGCGACTCAAGAACAGTCAGCTTAGTTGAAACTTTTGAACCACCAACGATAGCAACTAGTGGACGTGCAGGGTTGTCCATTGCTTTACCCAGTGCTTCTAGCTCAGCAGCCAGAAGTGGGCCAGCACATGCTACAGGTGCGTTAGTACCAACACCGTGAGTTGATGCTTGTGCACGGTGAGCTGTACCGAATGCGTCCATTACGAAAATGTCACACAGTGCTGCGTACTGCTTAGAAAGCGCTTCTTCGTTCTTCTTCTCGCCTTTGTTAAAGCGAACGTTTTCAAGAACTACTAGCTCACCTGTATTTAGCTCTAGGCCGTTTAGGTAGTCTTTAGCTAGTTTAACGTCGCAATCTAGTGCGTCGTTTAGGTAGTTAACAACTGGCTGTAGAGAGAACTCTTCGTTGTATTCGCCTTCAGTCGGACGACCTAGGTGAGAAGTAACCATTACTTTTGCGCCAGCTTCTAGGCACATTTTGATCGTTGGTAGCGATGCAAGGATACGTGCATCAGAAGTTACTTTACCGTCTTTTACAGGAACGTTTAGGTCTGCACGAATAAATACGCGTTTGCCAGCTAGTTCCAGATCAGTCATCTTGATTACAGACATGGTTTGTCCTCTCAACATTAATTAATTTAAAATCAAAGTTTTGTCGACTCAGCGTCACTGCCAAGCCCAAATAATTCTTTACTCGTTATCGCTAACCGCAGAGTCTTGCTCACCAGCCTTATCAGCTGTATCGGTTGCATGCATTGCCAGCGCGGTATCGAGCATCCGGTTAGCAAAGCCCCATTCATTATCACACCAGACCAACAGCTTAATAAGGTGCTGGTTACTTACACGGGTCTGGGTACCGTCAACAATCGCGCTATGAGGATCATGATTGAAGTCTATTGAAACAAGTGGCGCTTCGGTGTAATCCACGATGCCACCTAATGTACAACGAGACGCATCTGCCAATGATTGATTTATGTCATTAACTTTCACATTTGTTTTTACTGTGACACTTAAATCCATTGCCGTGACGTTAATTGTCGGCACGCGCACAGAGATAGCTTCAAATTTGTCGGAAAGTTTCGGAAAAATCCGACCGATACCAAGGTGGAGTTTTGTATCGACAGGAATGATCGACTGGCTAGCCGCGCGGGTACGACGTAAATCAGTGTGGTAGGCGTCAATGACCTGTTGGTCATTCATTGCTGAGTGGATCGTGGTAATAGTGCCTGACTCAATGCCAAAGGCGTCATCGAGTACTTTAATTACGGGGACAATACAATTGGTCGTACACGACCCATTTGAGACAATCTTGTCTGTTGATTTCAGCGATTCATGGTTCACACCATAGATAATCGTATTGTCGATATCATTGGCAGCAGGATGGGAAAATAACACTTTGCGCGCACCAGCTTTAATATGCGCTTCACCATCGGCTCGAGAACCAAACGTACCGGTACAGTCGAGTACAATGTCGATATCGAGGTCTTGCCAAGGTAATAAGTGAAGTTCAGGCTGGTGGAGGATTCGGATACTGTCTTGCTCACCATTATTATGAGCAATAAACAAATGCTCCTGATCATGACTGACAGGCTTATGAAAGCGACCATGGCTGGTGTCATACTGTAACAGGTGAGCCATAGCTTCTGGCTCAGCCAATTCATTGACTGCCACGACCTTTATTTGATGATGTTTGCCGCTTTCGTATAACGCGCGAAGTACGCTGCGTCCAATACGGCCAAATCCATTAATTGCGACTTTTAGTGTCATATCCGTGCTACAAAATTAATAAGCCGAGTAAGTGTATAACAAGCACCAACGAGAATCACCATAATTGTGAGCAAAGTCACCCAAGCCACCTGTTAACTTGTAAATCAACAACTTAAACAAACAAATCAAATAATAATCGCACTATAGGCAAAAAAACGCATCGTGACGTAGATCTCATTTTATATAAAAAAGACCTCACTAGGAGGTCTTTTTTTTACACTTCGAATTAAATCAGTTCCATTCAGCGTTAGCCATCAACTGATTCAATTTCCGAGGCGTCAATTAAGCAAGTAGCTCTTTTGCTGTTTCAACAACGTTTTCAACAGTAAAGCCAAACATCTTAAATAGCTCACCTGCTGGTGCAGATTCGCCAAATGTTGTCATACCGATGATCTTGCCACCGAAGCCAACGTACTTGTACCAGAAGTCAGCGATACCAGCTTCTACTGCGATACGAGCTGTAACGTCAGATGGAAGTACAGACTCACGGTATTCTGCATCTTGCTTATCGAAAGTATCAGTTGCAGGCATAGATACTACGCGTACTTTTTTGCCTTCAGCTGTTAGCTCTGCTGCTGCATTAACAGCTAGCTCAACTTCAGAACCTGTTGCGATAAGGATTAGCTCAGGCTTGCCTTCGCAATCTTTCAGGATGTAGCCACCTTTAGCGATGTCTGCAACCTGCGCTTCAGTACGTGCTTGCTGTGCAAGGTTCTGACGCGAGAAGATAAGAGATGTAGGACCATCTTTACGTTCAATAGCCAGTTTCCAAGCAACGGCAGACTCAACCTGATCACATGGACGCCATGTGCTCATGTTTGGTGTTAGACGTAGCGATGCGATTTGTTCAACTGGTTGGTGAGTTGGACCATCTTCGCCTAGGCCGATAGAATCGTGCGTGTAAACTTGGATGTTCTGAATTTTCATCAGAGCAGCCATACGCATTGCGTTACGAGCGTATTCCATGAACATTAGGAATGTTGCACCGTATGGTACGAAACCACCGTGTAGCGCAATACCGTTCATGATAGCTGTCATGCCGAATTCACGTACACCGTAGTGGATGTAGTTACCAGAGAAGTCATTTGCTTCTAGTGACTTAGAACCAGACCACATGGTTAGGTTAGAAGGCGCAAGGTCAGCAGAGCCGCCCATGAATTCAGGTAGCATAGCACCGAACGCTTCTAGAGCATTTTGAGATGCTTTACGTGATGCGATGTTTGCTGGATTAGCTTGCAGATCAGCAATGATTGCATTCGCTTTTTCTTCCCACTGTGCAGGTAGGTCACCGTTTACACGGCGCTTGTATTCTGCTGCTAGCTCAGGGTAAGCCGCGGCGTATGCTGCGAACTTCTCATCCCATGCTGCTTCTTTCGCAGTACCAGCTTCTTTCGCATCCCACTCAGCGGCGATGTCTGCAGGGATCTCAAATGGACCATGCTCCCAACCAAGTGCAGCTTTCGTTGCAGCAATTTCGTCAGCGCCTAATGGTGCGCCGTGACAATCATGCGTACCCGCTTTGTTTGGTGAACCAAAGCCGATAACCGTTTTAGTACAGATCAGTGTTGGGCGACCTGTCTCTGCTTTTGCCGCTTCAATAGCCGCATTGATTGCGTCAGCATCGTGACCATCAACCGCAGGGATAACATGCCAGCCGTAAGCTTCAAAGCGCTTTGGTGTATCGTCAGAGAACCAGCCTTCAACTTCACCATCAATAGAGATACCGTTGTCATCCCAGAATGCTACCAACTTACCTAGGCCCAATGTGCCAGCAAGTGAACAAGCTTCGTGAGAGATACCTTCCATCAAACAACCATCGCCCATAAACACGTAGGTGTTGTGGTCTACGATGTCGTGGCCTTCACGGTTGAACTGAGCAGCAAGCGCTTTCTCAGCCATCGCCATGCCCACACCGTTGGTGATGCCTTGGCCTAGTGGACCTGTGGTTGTTTCAATACCCGGTGCGTAACCGTATTCAGGGTGGCCCGGTGTTTTAGAGTGCAGTTGACGGAAGTTCTTCAGATCATCAATAGATAGATCGTAACCCGTCAAATGAAGCAGAGAATAAATTAGCATTGAACCGTGGCCGTTAGACAGAATAAAACGGTCGCGATCAGCCCACTCAGGGTTTTGTGGGTTGTGGTTCATGTGGCCACGCCACAGTACTTCAGCGATATCAGCCATACCCATAGGTGCACCAGGGTGGCCAGAGTTAGCTTGTTGAACACCATCCATGCTTAGGGCGCGGATTGCATTAGCAAGTTCTTTACGAGAAGACATGTCTGCTCCAGAGGTTCGTAGACTTTTATATGATGATTAAAGTTAGCAATCTATTGCTCAACATTAACCAGAGTTCGGCGGGCGAGTATTGTCGCAAAGTCACCCCCCTTACTGCAAACGATTTCCTTCGAAAAATAAGTTCCATATCAACATGCTGGGGTAAACCCATATTCCAACTAACTGTAATCAAAGCTATACAGGGGAAACGTTTGCTTATCTAGCGAACCATATCCCTATGCTTCGTACTGTTGCTTTTATATCACCAATGCGTATTATAGCCGTCTAGACGGAGGTAGCTCTATACATACAAACGTATATCCATATGCATTTGTATGATGCTTTAGCAATCATATAGAGTCCGAAATTATCATTCATTTTTTGTGGGAGCGCTCATGGCGAAGCACCTGTTTACTTCTGAGTCAGTATCAGAAGGTCATCCAGATAAAATTGCAGACCAAATTTCAGATGCAGTATTGGATGCGATCTTAGAACAAGATCCTAAAGCACGTGTTGCGTGTGAGACTTACGTAAAAACCGGCATGGTAATGGTTGGTGGTGAAGTTACCACTTCTGCTTGGGTTGATATCGAAGAAATCACCCGCGAAACCGTTCGTGAAATTGGTTATGTTCATTCAGATATGGGTTTTGATGCTGACTCTTGTGCAGTACTAAACACTATCGGTAAGCAATCACCAGACATCAACCAAGGTGTTGATAAAGAAGACCCGAAAGAACAGGGGGCTGGTGACCAAGGTATTATGTTTGGTTACGCAACTAACGAAACACCAATTTTAATGCCTGCGCCAATTACTTACTCTCACCTGCTTGTTAAAAAGCAAGCTGAAGTACGTAAGAGCGGCAAGTTAGATTTCCTTCGTCCAGATGCGAAATCACAAGTTACCTTCCAGTACGACCAAGGCAAAATCGTTGGTATCGATGCGGTTGTTCTTTCAACGCAACATTGTGATTCAGTAACGACACCGGATCTACGTGAAGCCGTAATGGAAGAAATCATCAAACCAGTACTGCCAGAAGAGTGGATCAACAAAGACACTAACTTCTTCATCAACCCAACCGGCCGTTTTGTTATCGGTGGCCCAATGGGTGACTGTGGTCTAACTGGTCGTAAGATCATCGTTGATACCTACGGTGGCGCAGCTCGTCACGGTGGTGGTGCATTCTCTGGTAAAGATCCATCAAAAGTTGACCGCTCAGCAGCATACGCAGCACGTTATGTAGCAAAAAACATCGTAGCAGCTGGCATGGCTGATCGTTGTGAAATCCAACTTTCTTACGCTATCGGTGTTGCTGATCCAACATCTATCATGGTGGAAACGTTTGGCACTGAAAAAGTACCACACGACATCATCATTGAAGCTGTACGCCAACACTTCGACCTACGCCCATACGGCCTGCAAGAAATGCTGAACCTTCTTCAGCCTATCTACCAGCAAACAGCGGCATACGGTCACTTTGGTCGTGAAGAATTCCCTTGGGAAGCGACAGACAAAGCAGCAATCCTTCGCGATTTCGCAAACATCAGATAAGTTTGCTCATCTCCGAATAAAGAAAAGGAAGCCTCGGCTTCCTTTTTTGTTTTTTCCCACTTCGTTATACTTCCTGATTGTCGGGCTACAACTATAAAGTCAACGTTATGTCTCAGCTTCAACACCAAGTTATTGCCAAAGTCGAACAATGCATAAAACAAGCAAACCAACGACTGAATAAGCGATTAACCATGCCAACCGTGAGCTTCAAGCAACGCGGAAAAATCGCCGGCAGTGCTCGCTTACAAGGTTGGGAAGTGCGTTTTAATCCAGTATTACTTACTGAGAACCCCCATGCCTTTCTCAATGAAGTAGTGCCACATGAAGTCGCACACTTAGTGGCTTTCAAGTTGTTTGGCCGTGTTCGCCCGCACGGCAAAGAATGGAAAATTATTATGGCTGACGTGTTTGGTGTTCCACCGCGCACGACGCACAGTTTTGATGTCAGTTCAGTACAAGGTAATACCTATACCTACCGCTGCCAATGTAGTGAGCATCAACTGACCATCCGTCGCCACAACAAAATACAGCGTGGCCAAGCAACCTACCAATGCCGCCAGTGTGAACAGCCGCTAACCTACCTTGCTTGTTAGCCGATATTCCCTGCAACCTTGTGTAATCAATAAAAAACTCACCGTGAATTGCTTCTAAAAATTAACATCAATGTTAGGCTTGTCAGTATGACCCGTATCTAAAGGTGAATCATGCTGCGATCCTACTCTTGTTTAGCCATTGGCCTCTTACTGCCAACCATAGCTTTAGCTGCCCCCCCTTCTTCATTTAGTAAAGCGAAACGCCTCGCTGTTGAAATCTATCAAGATCACCCCACCAGCTTCTACTGCGGCTGTGCTATTACATGGCAAGGTAAAAAAGGGCTACCTGATCTTGCGAGTTGTGGTTATGAGGTTCGTAAACAAGAAAAACGGGCTAACCGAATAGAGTGGGAACATGTAGTACCAGCCGAAAACTTTGGCCGAGCATTTGTCGAATGGCGTGAAGGTCACCCTCAATGTGTGAACAGTAAAGGCAAAGCCTATAAAGGCCGAGCTTGTGCTACGAAAATGAACCCAGTCTATCGTTCGATGCAGGCTGATCTTCATAATTTAACGCCAGCGGTTGGTGAGGTAAATGGCGATCGCTCTAACTACGCATTCTTACCGTGGAATGGCAATAACGGCGCTTTTTATGGTCAGTGTGACATGAAAATCGATTTCAAAAATCGTCGCGCCGATCCACCCGAACAATCACGCGGGGCCATTGCACGTACTTATTTGTACATGAATCAAGAATATAAAATGGCATTATCTAGTCAGCAACGTCAGTTAATGGAAGCATGGAATCGGCAATATCCAGTCAGTACATGGGAATGTGAGCGAGACCGCCGCATTGCTGATATCCAAGAAAACCATAACCCTTATGTTTTACAAGCTTGTGAGCAACCAGGCTTATAAACCACCAAAGGGCGAGCAATTGTGTTGCTCGCCCTTGTTATCTCGCCTAACATCCCCCATTACATGGGTATATAATGCCCCAAGACTACAACCAACAGGTTACAAGATAGCCATGAGAATCCCACGTATCTACCACCCAGAAGTGCTACCCGCTTCAGGTAAAGTCATGCTTAGCGATGATGCCGCCAACCACGTTGGCCGTGTCATGCGTATGCAGGCAGGTCAAGAAGTCCTGTTATTTGATGGCAGCAATGCTGAATTTCCGGCAGAGATCACTAACGCCAGTAAAAAAAGCGTGGAAGTCGAGATCAAAGAACGCCGCGAACACAGCATCGAATCTCCCCTTGATATCCATCTCGGTCAGGTGATTTCTCGTGGCGAAAAAATGGAATTTACCATCCAGAAATCTGTCGAGCTGGGTGTTAACACGATCACTCCCTTAATTTCAGAGCGTTGTGGCGTAAAATTGAATGCCGAGCGCTTTGAAAAGAAACTGGCACAATGGCAAAAAATCGTCATTGCAGCCTGTGAGCAATGTGGCCGCAATGTGGTGCCCGAAATACGCCCAGTAATGAAGTTAGAAGACTGGTGTGCCGAAGACTACGACGGCCTCAAACTGAACCTGCACCCACGTGCTAACTACTCTATTAACACCTTACCAGAGCCTGTCAATAAACTGCGCTTATTGATTGGCCCAGAAGGTGGCTTGTCTGCTGAAGAAATCGGTATGACAGAACAATACAAATTTGATGAAGTCCTGCTTGGTCCACGCGTTCTTCGTACCGAGACGACAGCCATGACGGCAATTACAGCCCTGCAAGTCCGCTTCGGCGATCTCGGCTAACCCCCACGGGACAATTACTAGGAGAAACCAATGATCAAATTGGGTATCGTGATGGACCCTATCGAGTCTATCAACATCAAAAAAGATTCCAGCTTTGCCATGATGATGGAAGCTCAGCGCCGCGGCTGGGAAATCCACTATATGGAAATGAACGACCTATCGCTTGAGCAAGGCAAAGCCGTTGCTCGTACCCGCGTGGTAAGCCTAAAAGAAGATCCAAATGGCTGGTTCGAATTCCATAGTGAACAAGAGATCGCTTTATCTGATCTTGACGCTGTTTTAATGCGAAAAGATCCACCATTCGACACTGAATACATCTACGCGACATACATTCTTGAACGCGCAGAAAATGAAGGGGCATTGATTGTTAATAAACCCCAGAGCCTACGCGACTGTAACGAAAAACTGTTTACCGCCTGGTTCCCGGAATTAACACCAACCACGCTTGTGACCCGTCGCGCCGACAAGATCAAAGCCTTCCACCAAGAACACGGTGACGTGATCTTAAAGCCACTAGATGGCATGGGCGGCTCTTCGATCTTCCGCGTGATGAAAGGCGATCCTAATGTGTCGGTGATCATCGAAACGCTTACAGCAATGGGTGAAAACTACTGCATGGCACAAACGTTTGTGCCTGATATCAGCAATGGTGATAAACGTATTTTGGTGGTCGATGGCGAACCAATGCCATACTGCCTAGCACGCATTCCGGCGAAAGGTGAAACGCGCGGTAACCTTGCAGCTGGCGGCCGTGGAGAAGCACGCCCAATCAGTGAAACAGATCGTAAGATTGCAGAAACCGTTGCGCCTGTGCTGAAAGAAAAAGGGCTGATCTTTGTTGGCCTTGATGTAATTGGCGATAAGCTAACGGAAATCAACGTGACCAGCCCGACTTGCATTCGAGAAATTGAAGCGGCCTTCGATATCTCGATCACAGGTAAGTTAATGGACGCAATTGAGCGCCGTATTAATGGCTAACTCGCCAGCTTAGCGGCTAGCGACCAGCCTCAATAAACGCAGCCACTTCGGCTGCGTTTTATTACCAATTCTGCCAATTAGTCGACATACTGTTAGTAACAGGATATGTAGTAGGTGCACACCAATGAATTTGACCAATCACTTTCTGGTTGCCATGCCCAGCATGCAAGACCCTCACTTTAAAGGCGGTGTCGTTTATATCTGTGAGCACAATGATGAAGGTGCAATGGGCATCGTCATTAACCTACCGATTGAGATATCCGTCGGTAATATGCTTGAGCAAATAGAAATCGAACGAGATTTACCGGTAAATGATCCCTCAAGCCTCGAACAACCCGTTTTCAACGGTGGTCCGGTATCAACTGACCGCGGATTTGTTCTTCATAATCGAGTGAAAAACTTTAGTTCAAGCATTGATATTACAGATGACGTTTCTGTCACGACCTCTAAAGATATCCTTTCACTGCTTGGCACCACTGAAGCACCAGATAACTTTTTGGTCGCTCTTGGCTATGCTGGTTGGGATGCAGGCCAACTGGAAAAAGAATTAGCAGAAAACTCTTGGTTAACAACAGAAGCGAACCCAGAGGTTGTATTCAACACCCCTATCAGTGAACGTTGGCACAAAGCCATCGCTCAACTAGGCATAAGCTCCGCCCATCTTTCTATTGATAAAGGACATGCATGAGTAACTCACGCAGCGTATTAGCCTTTGACTACGGCACAAAAAGTATCGGTGTCGCCATCGGTCAAGAACTTACAGGTACAGCCAGCCCTCTTTCTGCATTGAAAGCCAAAGACGGGATCCCTCATTGGGACGATATCGGTAAAATATTAAAAGAATGGCAACCCGATCTTGTTGTGGTCGGCCTGCCTTTAGATCTTCAAGGTGGCGAACTCGAAGCCATAACCCCGCGCGCTAAAAAGTTTGCCAACCGTCTACATGGTCGTTTTGGTTGTCAGGTCGAGATGCATGATGAACGCTTGAGCACGGCAGAAGCACGCGCTGAATTGTTTGAACAAGGGGGCTATCGTAACCTCAGCAAGGGCAACATTGATTCCCAGTCAGCTGTCGTGATCCTCGAAAGTTGGTTCGAACAGCAATACGGCTAGCTGCCGTTAGCGATGTCAGCTAGGTTCAAGCTTACCTCTAGATGACATCGCTTACTGCCATTATTCCCCGTCTATTTATCAAAATATATCCACCGTTTTATCCGCATTTTTTACGCCTCTCATTACGCTGTACAGCAATTTCACCAATGATCATTAAAAAGCAGAACTGATGATCATTAAAAGAAATTCATTATCTCTGAGGTCAATTAATTCGAGGGCTGAGCAGCTTGTACAGCTTTTGGACACCTTAAACCCCAAAGCTCTATTCGCTGATCACACAAGATCAGAGATAAACATAACTATTTGAAAAATAATAAATATATTATTTTGATCATATAAATACGCATTAGGATCATAGTAACCCCAATGCTTTACGCCTAGCCTGATCTTATAACTAAAAGCATGCACACTTTCAGCATTAATCCATCTCGACCGTCACCCCATCAAGGGTATTTTTACCCTGCTGGTTTTTACTACCCACTTTGATCATCAATCGCAAATCATTGGCAGAATCCGCATGATGAAGCGCATCTTGTTCGGTGATTTTGCCTGCGCTATACAGATCATAAAGTGACTGATCAAAGGTCATCATGCCCGACTCATTTGACTTCGACATGACCTCTTTTATTTCATGCAGTTCACCTCGACGAATAAGATCAGCCACCCGCGGGGTATTAAGTAACAACTCAAAAGCACCATGACGCCCTACGCCGTGCGCATCAGGGATCAATTGCTGAGCCAGAATACATTTCAAGTTAAGGGATAGATCAAACAAGAACTGCTCGCGGCGCTCTTTGGGCACCAGATGCAATATACGTTCTAGCGCTTGGTTAGCATTATTGGCATGCAAGGTCGCCATGCAGAGATGACCCGTTTCGGCAAAGTTCATTGCGTACTCCATGGTCTCTGGCGTACGGATCTCCCCGATCAAAATCATATCTGGTGCTTGGCGTAACGAATTTTTAAGGGCGACTTCATAACTTTCGGTGTCTAACCCAACCTCGCGCTGTGTGACAATGCATTTATGATGCTTATGCACAAACTCGATAGGATCTTCCACGGTTAGAATATGGCCACTGCGGTTTGTATTTCGATAGCCGGTTAACGCTGCCATCGAGGTTGATTTACCCGATCCAGTCGCGCCAACCACAAGCACCAAACCGCGTTTTGCCAACGCCATTTTTTGCATATCCATGGGAAGATTCAGGCTGAAAATATCAGGGATTTCAGTTTCAATCCGTCGAATTACCATCCCCGGCAGCTCGCGTTGCCAAAAAGCACTCACACGAAAACGCAACTCGCCACGTACTAAGGCAAAATTGGCTTCTTTCGTGGTGTAAAAGTCTTCCAGCAACGTACTATCCATTGCTTCTTCAAACATTCGATCAATCGCTTGTCGATTCAATGGCTCGCCAATAGGATGCAAACTGCCATCAATACGCAATAAACTCGGTGAATCAACGGTAATGTACAAGTCTGACGCCTTGCTGCTAACCATTTCATTCAGTGCACTTTGTAACGTCATGCTTCTTCCTCTGCGTTATATCTGAATAAAACTGCTATCAACTACACGGCGGCCTTCTTCAGCTTCGACTAAACCTTGTGCCACTAGCATTTTGACACTCTGCTCCATGGTCTGCATCCCCATGGAAGAGCCGGTCTGGATCATCGAATACATCTGCGCCACTTTGCTTTCTCGTATCAGGTTTCGGATTGCGGGCGTTGCCATCATCACTTCATGCGCAGCAACTCGTCCCCCACTCACACATTTCAATAAATTCTGCGAGACTACGGCACGTAAAGATTCAGAAAGCATGGATCTCACCATGGCTTTATCGTTCCCCGGAAAAACATCAATGATCCTATCAACGGTTTTCGCCGCAGAACTGGTGTGTAGGGTACCCAATACCAAGTGACCCGTTTCAGCAGCCGTTAGCGCCAGGCTGATCGTTTCTTGATCGCGAAGCTCACCGACAACGATAACATCAGGATCTTCACGCAGTGATGAGCGCAATGCATTCTGAAAGCTATGAGTATCGCGATGTACTTCACGCTGGTTAATCAAACAACGTTTGCCGGAGTGAACAAATTCAATTGGATCTTCAATGGTTAGAATATGGCGATTAAAATTTTCATTAATGTAGTCAACCAATGCTGCAATCGTGGTGGATTTACCTGAACCCGTAGCCCCCGTCACCAAAACCAGTCCGCGCTGACACTGCGCAATGTTATAAAAGACATCCGGCACATTGAGTGATTCAAGGGTTGGGATACTCATCGGTATGGTACGAAATACCGCCGCACAGCCACGCGCTTGTTGAAAAGCATTCACACGAAAGCGACCGACATCAGGTAATTCAAAAGAAAAGTCGACTTCAAGCCTTTCTTCATATTCACGACGCTGAGCATCGTTCATAATGTCAAAAATTAATCGGTGTACCTCACCATGCTCTAATTCAGGTAGGCTGAGTTTCCTTACGTCACCATCAACACGAATCATTGGTGGAACACCAGCAGAAAGGTGCAGATCTGATGCATTATGCTTTACACTAAAGTCCAGTAGTTCGGTGATATCCATAAATTTTCCCCACAGAATCAATTATGAGTAGTATCAAGCAAAATATTGAACAGGTCATCTCCCAGATAGACCTCGCAGCAAAAAAATGCGGTCGAGACGCCGATTCAGTGCAATTATTGGCGGTAAGCAAGACCAAACCCATAGCCGCCATCGAAGAAGCGATTGCAGCTGGCCACTGTGCTTTTGGTGAAAACTATGTGCAGGAAGGTGTTGAAAAAGTTCAACACTTTGCTGTAAGTCACCCAAACTCAGCATTAAGCTGGCACTTTATTGGTCCTATCCAATC
The DNA here is from genome assembly GCF_050336715.1 of Photobacterium makurazakiensis. Lineage (NCBI taxonomy): Bacteria > Pseudomonadati > Pseudomonadota > Gammaproteobacteria > Vibrionales > Vibrionaceae > Photobacterium > Photobacterium makurazakiensis. Next base: position 10,888 of record NZ_JAKJSJ010000031.1, on the reverse strand, counting down.
CAACAAAACGCGTCCTATCGCGGAGCACTTTGATTGGGTACATTCTATCGACAGAGTGAAAGTAGCCCGCCGCCTGAGTGAACAACGCCCAGCAGGCATGGCACCATTGAATGTCTTACTTCAAGTCAATACCAGTGGTGAAGCCAGCAAGTCAGGCCTTGGATTTGGTGATATTGCAGCAGTGGCAGATGAAATTGCCGCAATGCCAAATTTGGTACTGCGAGGCTTAATGTCGATACCACAAAAAGCCGACAATTATGACAGCCAGCTGCTCGCCTTCACTCGTCTTGCAGAGCTTCAAAACAACCTAAAAGCAACACACCCACAACTCGATACATTATCGATGGGAATGAGTGGCGATTTAGATGCCGCCATAGCAGCAGGCAGTACAATTGTGCGTATAGGCACGGCAATTTTTGGTGCTAGGGATTACTCTCAGCAAGCTTAAATTCTCGTCACTTGTACGACCATAAAATTAACAAATAATGGAAACATAAGGGTCAAAGGAAGAACCAAGACAATACTTCCTCGCTCTACCTACTTACATAAGGATTGATGAACATGGAACAACGCGCAATTGCCTTCATTGGCGCTGGTAACATGACACGCTCTATCATTGCTGGCCTTACAGCCAGTGGTTATGCCCCAGACAAAATTACCGCAACCGCCCCAAGCGCAGCCCGCCGCGAACCACTAGCACTTGATTATGGTATCCATACTTCCGACAACAACTTGCAAGCAGCTTCTGAAGCTGATGTCATTGTGCTTGCGGTAAAACCCCAGCTAATGGAAGAAGTTTGTAAGCCGCTACAAATATTAGATTTTTCAGGTAAGTTGGTTATATCCATTGCCGCCGGGATCAGCGCTTCTCGCTTAAACGAAATGCTGGCAACCAAACTTAACCTTGTTCGGGTAATGCCAAATACCCCGTCACTTATAGGTAAAGGCATGAGTGGTTTATTTGCATCTGAAGGTTTGAGTTCATGTGATAAGAGCTTTGCTGAGAACTTAATGCAAGCTGTCGGTAAAGCCTGTTGGGTAGAGCAAGAAGCCCAAATAAACGGTATTATTGCTGCGGCAGGCAGTGCGCCAGCGTATTTCTTCCTGTTTATGGAAGCAATGCAGGCTGAGGCTATTAAGCAAGGTTTTGAGCCAGAGACAGCGCGTCAGTTGGTTCAACAAACCGCATTGGGTGCCGCAGAAATGGTTGTTGCTAACCCGAATACTGAATTATCAACGCTACGTGAGCAAGTCACTTCAAAAGGCGGCACCACCGCTGAAGCAATTCGTACTTTTAACGAGCATCAACTTAGTGATACCGTAGCGAAAGCAATGCGTGCAGCCGTAACTCGCGCGGAAGAAATGGAAAAATTATTTTAAGGTTAATATATGAATTCACTTGGTTTTTTGGTCAGCACTCTGTTTGACCTTTACATCATGGTTGTACTGCTTCGCATCTGGCTTCAGTGGGCAAAAGCAGATTTCTACAATCCGTTCTCTCAGTTCATTGTAAAAGCAACACAACCCATCGTTGCGCCATTACGTCGAATGATCCCATCGATCGGTTCACTCGATGTCGCGACTTTATTATTCGCGTACGCATTAAGCATGGGTAAATTCATCACCCTTCAACTCGTTCTGGGTGGTGCTTTAGCATTCAGTGTTGAATATCTATGGGTTGGTGGACTATCACTACTAAAAGCCATGGGCGGCCTACTATTCTGGGTGCTATTACTACGTGCAATCTTAAGTTGGGTTAGCCAAGGTCGTAGTCCGATGGAATACGTTATGCATCAACTGACTGAACCACTGACAGCACCAATCCGCCGTGTGATCCCAGCAATGGGCGGCCTTGATTTAAGCGTACTAGTTCTGTTCATCGGTTTACAGTTTGCCAATTTCTTAATGGGCGACATGGTTGGGCCGATCTGGTATCAGCTATGACCCTAAAGGCAGTCATTCGTCAGGGAGATGACTTGGTACTTCGGTTGTATATTCAGCCGAAAGCCAGTCGCGATCAACTGGTTGGGTTACATGGTGATGAAGTAAAAGTCGCCATTACCGCCCCGCCAGTTGACGGTAAAGCCAATGCTCACCTAACGAAATACCTGTCTAAACAGTTTAAAGTCGCAAAGGGGCAGATTGTTATCGAAAAGGGCGAACTCGGCCGACACAAACAAGTTCGGATTGAAAGCCCACGTGAAGTACCCGATACCATTTCCGCATTGCTCGTTTAATCTGTAAATAACAAAGCCGAGTCTAGTACTCGGCTTTGTTACATTAATCAATCGTTGAATGAGTATCAGGAGAAGGAGACGAAGAAAGGGACAATAAATGATTGACCTTATACACCCAAAGATCACCACATGCGATGCGATCACTAAGTTCATTGAGGATCGTCTGATCTGATTTGTGATGAATTAAAGGGCAAGGCAATACACTCAGGTATAGCTTACGCAATTCAAACCGATACCCCCATCGATTGTGATGCGACTGCAATAGCAATCTTGCCCAATATTTATCCTTGAAGCGGTATTCTCGCATGCCCAACTTACGATCTAGGTTCTGACCACATGGTAGGAGGATATAACAAAAACCGAGGGCATCAACTATCATCATTCGATGAAGTTTCGCTTGCTCTACTGGGCTACCCGTCATCACACCTCACTCCCTACCGAATTTAAATCGCTGCCTTCCATGTACCCATACCGCGATGTGATATCGGTCAAAACGACTCTCTTAAGTATCTAAACATTGAATAGACAACTCTGCTTTATCAAGTTGGAAGCTGAAAATTTAGGTACAATGGCAAGATATCAATGCAAGCATGTCTAACACTAAAAACAAAGCTTGTGGTGAATCGAGAAAATGTAGTCGAAAATATATCTATAGCTTAATAAAAAAACACCGCTTCCCCATTGGAGATATCACAATGAAAACCTTGCTCAGCGCCTTATTACTTTTACTGGCAGCCCTGCCCGTTCATGCTGAACAGCTGAAAAATATCGGCAACCTTGAAGTACATTACTCAAGCTTCCCATCGACCTTCCTCACCCCGGAAATCGCCAGCAACTATAAAATCCAACGTAGTCGCTATTCTGCGGTTGTGAATGTGACTGTGCTTGATGCGAGCCAAACCGGCAAGCCTGCCGTGCCTGCGGTTTTATCTGGGCAAGCAAAAAACTTGATTGGCAGTATTAAAAACCTATCTTTTCGTGAAGTAAGGGAAGGGGCGGCCATTTACTACATTGCCGAGCTGAAACACGCCAACGAAGAAAGCTTTAGTTTCTCTATTGATGTGTCGCAAAATGGCACCAAAGGAAATATCGATTTCAAGCAAACCTTCTACGTTGACTAGCAAAATCGCTCATGGTGAATTAGCAAATAAAAGGGGCGCAGTAAGCGCCTCTTTTAATTTTTGGGCAGTCAGTTAAGATAGCCGCCCACATTGGTGATACGCACCGGCATAATGACTCTTCGAGGAGCAGTGATGAGCAAATTGGTACTGGCTACTGGTAATCAGGGCAAAGTAAAAGAAATGGCAAGCCTATTGGCCGATTTTGGCTTTGATGTCGTTGCTCAAAGCGATTACAACGTTTCTTCGGTGGCAGAAACAGGCACAACGTTTATCGAGAATGCCATCATTAAGGCGCGCCACGCTGCAAAAGAAACGGGCCTACCTGCGATCGCTGATGACTCCGGACTAGAAGTCGACTACTTGAAAGGTGCGCCGGGTATTTATTCAGCACGTTTTGCGGGTGAAGGTGCATCTGATCAAGATAATATCCAAAAGCTGTTAGCAGAAATGGATGGCGTACCCACCGAGCTGCGTACTGCCCGCTTTCACTGTGTACTCGTGATGATGCGCCACGAAAACGATCCTACCCCATTGGTCTGCCACGGGAGCTGGGAAGGCAGCATCCTAACAGAGACTCACGGTAGTAACGGATTTGGTTATGATCCGGTATTCTGGGTACAAGAAGATCAATGCGCATCAGCAGAATTACTACCTGCTCGTAAAAAGCAGCTATCACACCGCGGTAAAGCACTCGCGACGTTGTTTGCTGCCCTAAAGGACGCATAAACTATGCTAGTTCCACCACCTCTCAGCTTGTATATCCATATTCCATGGTGCGTGCAGAAATGCCCTTACTGTGATTTCAACTCGCACGCCTTGAAAACCAAAATCCCAGAGCTCGATTATATTGATGCTCTGATTGAAGATTTGGATACTGATATAGCGGCTTATAATCTTGAGAAAGATGATCGTAAGCTCCATTCCATTTTTATTGGTGGCGGAACACCAAGCTTAATTTCTGCACCAGAAATCGGCCGCTTGTTAGTCGCGGTTAACGAGCGTATTCCTTTCAGTGATGACATTGAAATCACAATGGAGGCTAATCCGGGAACGGTTGAGGCGGGGCGTTTTACCGCTTACCATGATGTAGGTGTAAACCGAATATCCATTGGTATTCAAAGCTTTCAAGACGAAAAGCTTAAGCGTCTTGGTCGGATCCATGGTAGCCAGGAAGCGATCAGAGCGGCAAAGCTCGCCAGTGAGGCGGGTCTAAATAGCTTTAATATCGACTTAATGCATGGCCTGCCAGAACAAAGTGTGGAAGATGCCCTGTCTGATCTACAGCAAGCCATTGCGCTAAATCCACCGCATTTATCTTGGTATCAGCTCACCATTGAGCCTAATACACTGTTCTATTCAAAGCCTCCGGTTTTGCCTGACGATGATGATCTATGGGATATCTTTGAACGTGGCCACCAGCTATTAGCTGAGGCAGGCTATGTGCAATATGAGATTTCAGGTTACAGCAAGCCGGGCTTACAGTGTCGCCATAACCTCAATTATTGGCGCTTTGGCGATTACCTCGGTATCGGCTGCGGCGCTCACGGTAAACTCAGCTTCGCTGATGGCACCATCACCCGTACGGTTAAGGTAAAGCACCCGCGTGGTTATCTAAACTCACAGAAGCCTTACCTTGATAAAGCGACACAAGTTGCAGCAGCTGAACGCCCCTTTGAGTTCTTCATGAACCGCTTCAGACTGCTCGAATCGTGCCCAAAGCAAGACTATATCGACCGTACAGGCCTGCCATTAAGTACCATAGAGCCAACGATTGAATGGGCGTTAGAGCAGAAGTATCTAGAAGATAAAGGCGATGAATGGCAAATCACAGAGCACGGTAAGCTCTTCCTAAACGATCTGCTCGCAGCATTTGTAAACGAAGATGACACCCCATAGCCATACTGCTAGCAACACGAGCATAGACACAACAAAGCGGGCAACAGCCCGCTTTTTAGCATTGCAAATCCCCATACGCGATTATTCGAGCGTCACACTTTGCCAGCGTTTTAATGCTGGGATAAGCGACTGTATCTCATTTTCTTTCGCTTGGCGGACAGCAACGCGATGACACATTTCATCATCAATCAATTGCGAATGAGAGAGCGCATAAGGTAAATCGTCCAACATCAAACGGTGATAATCGGCGAGAGCGGCCATTTGATGGTCATCAAGTTTTACTTTATGGACCCCAAAATATAGCTGGCCACTGGGTTTTATTTTAAAGGTTTCACCTAAGAACTCGAGGGTTAGTGCCCCGTCTTGTAAACTCATGGCGTTGTGCCATTCCGGCTGGCACATGGGCGCCTCATTCACTTGAGCACTGGCTAGCCCTGCCCCGCTTAACATTGATAAACCAACCACAGAGTAAAATAAACGACTGTAACGTGTAGACATACGCATCCCCAAAGATGGATCAGCCGTTCATCTATGAGCAAACTCATCCACTAAAATATCGAGCGTCCAATTCTCTCAGCAAGCAATTCCAATGCGGCGGTTCCGGCAAGTGAATTACCCGACGGATCCAATTCTGGTGACCATACCGCGATAGACATCTCTCCCGGTACAATGGCAACAATCCCACCACCAACACCGGATTTACCCGGCATGCCCACCCGATAAGCAAATTCACCAGCCCCGTCATATAACCCACAAGTCGCCAGTAATGCATTCATTTGCTTAGACTGAGTTTGGTTGATAATTGTTTTTTTTGCGCCCAAAGGAAGCCCCTTATTCGCTAAATAGCTGAATGTACGAGCTAAATCAACACAGCTCATTTTCAAAGAGCAGTAGCTAAAGTAGTTCTTTAGCACAGGCATCACTTCATTCTCGAAGTTACCAAATGAGCGCATCAGGTAGGCTATGGAAGCATTACGATCGCTATGCTGCATTTCAGACGCTGCAACCACCTTGTCATAGGTAATGTGTGGGTTGCACGCTAACTCACGTACCAACTCTAACATTCGGTATTGTGGCGCACACAAGCGACTATGCAGTAGGTCTGAGACCACCAATGCCCCAGCATTGATAAACGGGTTACGGGGAATACCATTTTCAAGTTCCAGCTGGATCATTGAGTTAAATGCATGGCCAGATGGCTCTTTACCCACTCGCTGCCAAATTTCACTTGCCTGATACAGGGTCATCGCCAGCGTCAGACTGAGTACTTTAGAGATCGACTGAATAGAGAAGTCCTCTTCACAATCACCAGCCTGTATAATTTCACCATCGTTATAACACACGGCAATTCCCAACTTATTTGCGGGAACCTCAGCCAATGCCGGGATATAGTCAGCCACTTCTCCATGACCAATTAATGGCCGGACTTCATCTAAAATCTCGTTTAGCAGTTGCTCTGTTGGCTTCATTTCATTTTCTCCAAGGATAAAAAAACCAACACAAGGTTGGTTTTCTTTCTCAATCTTCGCTTTTCGGCATTAGGCAGAGCCTAGGTACTGATCGTGCTTATTCAGTGCGCTCGAACTTCATGTCCCAAACACCATGGCCTAAACGGTGGCCACGCGCTTCGAATTTAGTTAGCGGACGATCCTCAGGACGAGCAATGTAGTCACCATCAGTCGCGGTATTACGGTAACCAGGTGCAGCATCCATCACTTCAACCATATGCTCTGCGTAGTTTTCCCAGTCTGTTGCCATATGGAAAATACCACCGATTTTCAGCTTCTTACGCAGCATTTGTGCGAATTCAGGCTGTACAATACGGCGCTTGTGGTGACGCGCTTTATGCCATGGGTCAGGGAAGAATAACTGAACACAATCTAAGCTACCGTCAGGGATCATGTGTTCAAACACTTCAACACCATCGTGACACATTACACGTAGATTAGTAATTTCCGCTTCTTCAGCCGCCATCAAGCAAGCACCTACACCAGGGCTATGCACTTCGATACCGATATAATTTTTCTCTGGCGCATTTTTCGCCATTTCAACTAATGATGCGCCCATACCAAAGCCAATTTCTAATACCACTGGCGCTTCACGGTTATACACTTCTTTCCAATCCAGCATCTGCTGAGCGAAGTCGATACCCATCGTTGGCCAGTTGTTATCCATGGCCGTTTCTTGGCCTTTGGTTAAACGGCCTTCACGACGAACAAAGCTACGAATTTTTCGTACCAGTTTGCCGTCTTCGGTAAATTCAGTCAGGGTAACATCACCTGACTTCTTTGAAACTTCGCTCATGCTTAATATCCAAACAAAAAAGAAACGGAACGGCATTATCCAAAGTTACAGGCTAAGTTCAAGTCTATCGTTTGCGACAACCCCGACTTTGTGGTGCAATCAGCGGAAAATTATCATTCCAATAATAATGACACACACCTGTTGCTGTCAGTAAAGTGAGCTTAAATCTGTGACTAATACCTTCTCTGATGCCATTTTAGCGTGGTATGACAAATTCGGCCGAAAAACTCTGCCATGGCAACTGGAAAAAACACCTTATAAAGTCTGGCTATCGGAAATCATGCTGCAACAAACTCAAGTTGCCACGGTGATCCCCTATTTCGAACGTTTCATGGCGCGCTTCCCTAGCGTTGCTGATCTCGCCGCAGCCGAACAAGATGAAGTACTCCACCTGTGGACAGGCCTTGGTTACTATGCCCGTGCTCGTAATCTACACAAAGCTGCCAAACTCATTGTTAGTGACTATAACGGTATATTCCCAACAGATATTGAGCAGGTCATCGCCTTACCTGGGATCGGCCGCTCAACCGCTGGTGCGGTACTATCGCTCTCATTAAGGCAACATCACGCGATTTTGGATGGTAACGTCAAGCGCACGCTTGCCCGCTGCTACGCCGTCGAAGGTTGGCCCGGCAAAAAGCCAGTTGAAAATAAGCTATGGGATATCGCAGAGGCCAATACGCCAGACCAAGGGGTTGAGCGCTACAACCAAGCAATGATGGATATGGGGGCAATGATTTGTACTCGTAGCAAACCGAAATGCGAGCTATGCCCAGTATCCAGCCTCTGTCAGGCCAAAGCCATGGCGCGCCAAACCGACTTCCCTGGTAAAAAACCCAAGAAAACCATGCCAGAAAAACAAACTTGGTTTGCCATTTTACAGTGCCACGACGAAGTGTGGTTGGAAAAGCGTCCACCTGCCGGTATTTGGGGTGGCCTATGGTGTTTCCCGCAACACGATAGTGCTGATTTAACAAGCCTGATGGAGCATCGGTTAGGCCAACAGAGTGATCTCATCACCGACACGGAACAACTTAACGCTTTCCGCCATACCTTCAGCCACTACCACCTCGATATTGTGCCGATGAGGCTTAGCTTGTCACAGCAACCGAATATCGTCAGCGAAGCGAATCAAGGGCAATGGTATAACTTAAACCAACCAGCAGAGGTTGGTCTCGCGACCCCGGTAAAGCAAATCCTTGAAAGTCTACGCTACGAACTCAACAAGAAATAAGCCGATGGGGACGGGGTTTGCTAGATGCCATCCCTGCTCTCTGGTATAAATAGAGCCGTACCCATGAAGGTTAACAATTTAAGGAGCCACTCGATGAGCCGTACAGTTTTTTGTGCCCGCCTAAAAAAAGACGCGGAAGGCCTAGATTTCCAACTTTACCCTGGTGATCTAGGTAAGCGCATTTTCGATAATATCTCGAAAGAAGCATGGGCAGAGTGGCAAGGTAAGCAAACCATGCTGATCAACGAAAAGAAGCTCAACATGATGGATCCTGAGCACCGTAAACTATTAGAAACTGAAATGGTTAACTTCTTATTTGAAGGCCAGGATGTCGTTATCGACGGTTACACCCCACCAAGTAAGTAAGCCTCATCACGCTTTTGATTGAAGACCTAATATTTTCATCATCAGCCCTTACACCAACGCATTGATAATGACATCATTTGTGACACCACAAGTGATGTCTTTTTTATAATTATGAAAACACGCGCGCTATTATTGTCTTTGCTTTTGCTCAGTGGATGCAGCCGAGAGTTCATCGAAGGTCTCTATGATGTTAACTACACCACGACCAATCGCTTCGCGAATAACCTCGCTCCACTCCCCGGTCAGTTTACTCGGGATGCCGCCGCTCTCGATCGATTGATGAACAACTTCAGTGGCCAAGTAAGGCGTCACTGGGGAGACAACGACTCGCTAGTTGCCAGTAAACGCCAATACGTTAAATACACCGATGGCTACCAAAGCCGTGCCCACGTCGACTTTGAACGTGGCGTTGTGATCGTTGAAACCGTCGCGAAAACCGAGCCAGAGAATCACCTCAGAGAAGCCATTAATAACACCTTACTGACCCCAGATAATCCCGGTGGTGTTGATTTATATTCTGACTCAGCCATTGACCTTAAAGGTAAACCTTTTTTGTATGGTCAAGTGTTAGATCAAGAGGGTAAGCCGATTGAATGGTCTTGGCGCGCCAACCAGTTTTCTGATTACCTTGTTCGCACCAAGCTAAAAAAGCGTAAAGAGCGCTTTCATCAGGTTTACTACGTCGAAATCCCAATGGTCGAGGATCATGCGAATCAACGTAGTTACAAATATGCCGATATTGTTCGCGATGCATCGCGCCGCTATGGTATCGCCGAAGATCTTATTTACGCCATAATAAAAACCGAGAGCAGTTTTAACCCTTATGCCGTTAGCCATGCCAATGCTTACGGTTTAATGCAAGTGGTACCCAAAACTGCCGGGGCGGATGTGTTTAATCTCGTCAAAAATAAGCCGGGCATACCCAGCCCTGAGTACCTGTTTGACCCTGCGAGAAATATCGATACAGGCACGGCATACTTCTACATACTGCGTACTCGGTATTTGAAAGATGTACGGGATCCCTTATCGCTACATTACAGCATGATTTCAGCATATAACGGTGGCACAGGTGGTGTCCTCAATACGTTCCATAGCGATCGCAAACGGGCAATGAATGATCTTAATAGCCTACAGCCGAATCAGGTGTACTGGGCATTAACCCAAAAGCACCGTAATGCTGAAGCTCGGCGTTATTTAGAAAAAGTGACGGCTTTTCAAAAAGAGTTCAACCAAGGAAAAATTTGATGCTATGACAAGGAAATAGCCACAAATGCGGTTTATGACCAAAAACCCATCAAGCGCACCCTTTCTAGACATTTTTCTTAAAAAAGTAGTTGACGAAAAGCCGGAAAAACCGTTTAATAGCGCTCCGTTGCCTCGATAGCTCAGTCGGTAGAGCAGAGGATTGAAAATCCTCGTGTCGGTGGTTCGATTCCGCCTCGAGGCACCATTTCTTCTTTTGATGAACATGGTGCAAGCAACGATAAGCAATTCCCCCTTAGTTCAGTTGGTAGAACGGCGGACTGTTAATCCGTATGTCGCAAGTTCAAGTCTTGCAGGGGGAGCCAAATTCAGTTTTGAGCCAATGGCTTAGAACTAAAAAAGATTTAGTGTGCCGACTTAGCTCAGTAGGTAGAGCAACTGACTTGTAATCAGTAGGTCACCAGTTCGACTCCGGTAGTCGGCACCATTTCTTAGCAAGCGTTGTGTAAACAACATTGCAAAAGTAA
>NZ_JAKJSJ010000030.1:0-84133 GCF_050336715.1 Photobacterium makurazakiensis | reverse complement strand
AAATAATATTCTGTTTCGTGAATAAAGAATAAAGCTGGCATCGAGGTTGCAATTAAAGGAAAGAGAGCGAAGAAAAGATGTATTAACTTGCTTCGTAAGCAATCTTATTTTTAATGGTAGACAGGATGTCCAGTATGAAAAAAGTAGTAAAAGGCTTTTCAGTGTCGTTGTTGGCTTCAGCGTTTGTGATGGTGGGGAGTGTTAATGCAGCCCCAGCTTCAACGGGCTCTACGTTAGATAAAGTGAAAAGTGCAGGTATGCTTAAATGTGGTGTAAGTACTGGCTTACCAGGTTTTTCAAGTACTGACTCAAAGGGTAATTGGGAAGGCATTGATGTTGAGTACTGCCGTGCTGTTGCGGCAGCCGTGCTTAAAGATGCCAATAAGGTGCAATTTGTTCCACTTACAGCAAAAGAGCGATTCACGGCTCTCCAGTCAGGTGAAATTGATATCCTTTCACGTAATACAACATGGACATTGCAGCGAGATGCCGCGCTAGGAATCAACTTTGTTGGTGTAAATTATTATGACGGCCAAGGCTTTATGGCGAATAAAGACTTAGGTATTAGTTCAGCAAAGGAGTTGGATGGCGCGTCAGTTTGTATTCAATCAGGAACAACAACTGAGCTTAACCTTGCGGACTATTTTCGAGTTAATGGCATGAAATTTAAGCCAGTCGTTTTTGATTCGTCGGATCAAACCGTGAAAGGGTTTGAAGCTGGCCGCTGCGATGTCCTGACTTCTGACCAATCTCAGCTATATTCACTTCGTATTAAGTTATCTGATCCAACGTCAGCTGTCGTACTTCCTGAGGTGATTTCGAAAGAGCCGCTAGGCCCTGCCGTTGCACAAGGTGATGATCAGTGGTTCAACATTACAAAATGGACGCTGAGCGTGATGGTTAATGCTGAAGAGTATGGTATTAACCAGAGTAATATCGAAGATAAGAAAACATCGACAGATCCAAATGTACGTCGCCTGCTAGGTATTGAAGGGCCTAAAGGCCAAGGCTTGGATCTAGTTGACGATTGGTCATATCAAGTTATTAAGCAAGTTGGTAACTATGGTGATAGTTTCGAACGTACCGTTGGCACTGGTTCACCATTAAAAATAGCTCGTGGTTTGAATGCCTTGTGGAATGACGGCGGCATTATGTATGCGCCCCCTGTACGTTAATTAATTGGCCGGCTGGCTAGGTGGGTACCAGCGAGACTGGATCGTTGGTATCTGCCTTTTTCATGCGCAAAGAAATAGATTAGTAGTATAGGTGCATAAATGTCGATGAGTAATATAGAGCTAGAATCACACTTGGTTCAAGATAGTGAACTCAACCACGAAAAGAAATTGGGGAAGAGTAGCCAAGGCCATGAGGTTAATTCAGCTACGCCGAAGAAATCGTTAAAGAGTATTATTTATAACCCAACGGTACGCGCAATATTCTTTCAAAGTTTATTATTACTGGGCGTTGGGTTGTTTGTTTTTACAGTAATTAATAACGCGCTTGATAATTTAGCACTACGAGGTATTTCTACAGGATTCGATTTTCTAAATCAAACGGCAGGCTTTGGTATTGGCATGTCTCTTATATCTTACGATGAAACCCATACTTATGGGGCAACTTTCATTGTGGGTTTATTAAATACAGCGCTTGTGGCGGCATTGGGGATTGCTTTTGCAACGTTGCTTGGGTTTCTTGTTGGAATAGCGAAATTATCAAAAAACTGGATATTAAGTCGAGCAGCAGCTGTATATATAGAGACGTTTCGTAATCTTCCTCTACTGCTACAAATTTTATTTTGGTATACCGTCGTTTTACAAGCAATGCCATCACCAAGAAATAGCCTCTCTATCGGAGATGCAATATTTCTTAATGTACGAGGACTATTCTTCCCTGCATTAGTACCGGGTGAAAAGGGCTGGTTAGTTGGTATAGCATTCATTTTGGCGCTATCGCTATCTATGTTTGTGCACTGGATAAGCCGTAAGAAACAGAGAGAAACAGGACATTCACTACCTGCTTGGCGATATACATTGATATTGATAACGGTGATCCCATTATTAGCGTTTTTCATCTTGGGTAAACCTATCGGTATCGAGTATCCAGTACTAAAGGGATTCAATTTCCAAGGTGGTATTGACGTGATGCCAGAGTTGTTTGCCTTGTTAATTGCACTGAGTATTTATACTGCAGCATTTATAGCAGAAATTGTCCGCTCAGGTATTACCTCTGTTAGCAAGGGGCAAACTGAAGCTGCTAGTGCATTGGGGCTAAGGCCTGGGTTGACGTTGAAACTGGTTGTTATTCCACAGGCAATGCGGGTCATTATCCCACCACTGACTAGTCAGTATTTGAATCTAGTGAAAAATTCATCTCTTGCTATGGCTATTGGTTATCCAGACTTAGTGTCGGTTTTTGCAGGAACAACCCTGAACCAAACGGGTCAGGCGATTGAGATCATTTCCATGACAATGGCCGTCTATCTGACATTTAGTTTATTGACGTCATTATTGATGAATTTGTTTAATCGTAAAATGGCTCTGGTGGAGAGATAAAAATGAAAACTTACTATTTTGCACCACCAGAAACGCCACCCGCGAAACTAACGGGCATATCGGCTTGGTTACGATCAAATCTTTTTTCTTCGGCCCTGAATACCCTGATCACCGGTATTGTGGTTGGCATAAGCTTTATTGCGATGGCGAGCTTAATTCAATGGGCGTTACTTGATGCTGACTGGATTGGCGCAACGCGTGATGATTGCACCCGTGATGGGGCTTGCTGGGTGTTTGTTCAAGCTCGTTTCGAACAGTTTTTGTTTGGCTTTTACCCAGCAGATCAATTGTGGCGACCAATCGCATTTATGGTGATGATCGCAGCGACGATAATTGGTTTAGTGGCTGGCAATATTTCAATTAAAAAGAAGCTGTTGGCATTCACACTAATCGGCTTTCCAATTATTTCAACAGTGGTTTTATATGGTGGTGTGCTAGGGCTGCCTGTGGTCGAAACCCATATGTGGGGTGGGTTACTTATCACTCTCGTTATCGCCATTACAGGCATTGTCGTTTCTTTACCCGTTGGCGTTGTGTTGGCGTTAGGACGTCGTTCGAATATGCCCATTGTACGTAGCTTAAGTACGGTATATATCGAATTTTGGCGAGGCGTACCACTTATAACCGTGTTATTTATGGCGTCGGTGATGTTGCCACTGTTTTTAGCTGGGGGAACCGAAATCGACAAGTTGGTCCGTGCATTGATTGGTGTCGTCCTATTCAATGCGGCTTATATGGCTGAGGCGATTCGGGGTGGTTTGCAATCGGTACCGAAAGGACAATATGAAGCTGCGGAAGCGTTAGGGTTATCCTATTGGAAATCTATGCGCTTGGTGATTTTACCGCAGGCATTAAAAGTCAGTATCCCTTCAATTGTTAACACCTTTATTGCTTTACTGAAAGACACCAGTTTGGTGCTGATCATAGGTATGTTTGATGTACTGGGTATTGCTCAATCAGCAAATAGTGATCCGGCTTGGTTAGGTTTTTCAACAGAGAGTTTTGTTTTTGCCGCGTTGATTTTTTGGAGTATGTGCTTCGCTATGTCGAGATATAGCATTCACCTCGAAGGGAAATTGAGTACGGAACACAAGCATTAATTTGGTACAAGGAAGTAAACATGTATACGAAAACAGTTTATAAATCACTGGCGGAAGACACGATCATCCAATTACAAAAAGTGAATAAGTGGTATGGTGAATTCCACGTACTAAAAGACATAAACCTAGAGGTAAAAAAAGGCGAAAAGATTGTTGTCTGCGGGCCATCAGGCTCGGGTAAGTCAACTATGATCCGCTGTATTAATCATCTCGAAAACCACCAGAAAGGTCAGATCCTTGTTGCAGGCACTGAGCTTAATGATGATTTAAAGAATATCGAACTTGTGCGGCGTGAGGTGGGAATGTGTTTTCAGCACTTCAATCTATTCCCGCATTTGACAGTACTTGAAAACTGCACATTATCCGCTGTGTGGGTTAAGAATATGCCCCAACATGAAGCCGATGAATTGGCTATGGAATATCTGAAGCGAGTTCGTATTGCGGATCAAGCCCATAAGTACCCAGGGCAACTCTCGGGTGGCCAGCAACAACGAGTCGCCATTGCTCGCTCATTAACCATGCAGCCACAAATCATGCTGTTTGATGAGCCAACATCGGCGCTTGATCCTGAAATGGTTCGTGAAGTATTAGATGTGATGGTGGAGTTAGCGGATGGAGGGATGACTATGATATGTGTAACTCACGAGATGGGCTTTGCGCGTGAAGTTGCGGATCGAGTTATCTTTATGGATGCTGGTGAAATTATTGAACAAAACGACCCTGAGACCTTTTTCAATAACCCTCAATATGACCGAACTCAGGCCTTTCTACAGCAAATTATTCACTGATTTTATCTAATTTATTGTGCAACATTTTGGCGCTCTTCCAGGCGCCTTTTTTATGCGCTTAAGTTAAAACTGTTATCGATAGTTTTGTTTACGACCTGCTAGCTGAAAGCATTGGGCAACTTTTTCAATGGTTTGGTCTTCAAGGTGAGGGGAGTGGATCATATTAATGGTGAGGGTTTGCGTGCTTTCAATGAGGGAAGATGGCAAAGGGCTGACAAGATCAGTATTAATAAGCGACTCTGGTAACAGTGCAATGGCATAACCGGTATTTACTGCTGTAACAATGTTTTCAAGTAATGTACTGGTTAATACCTTGTGATAGGTAAAATGAGCTTGTTGTAATCCTTGCTCACATAAGTCGCTTAATATGCAGTTATCCTGGTATATCGCAATCGGTAAACTGGCTAGTTGATCCAAGTTGTGGTGATTGGCTGCGACCCAAAAGAGCCTTTCACTCCATAACGTTAATTCATTTTCATATTCAGCCTCACCTGAAACAATGGCGATATCAAGTTCGCCAGTGGCCACTTTTTTTCTGAGTTCACGGCTTCTAGCACAAGTTATCGTCGCCTCTAAATTGGGTATCTCTTTGCGTAGTAGTGGCATGAAATACGTTAGAAAACACTGGGTATAATCGGTGGGTACACCGAAGTTGAAGTGCCCAGCTATCGTGTCTTCATTGAGTGCAGACAATGCTAGATTATTAAGTTGAAGAAACTGTTCGCTATAGGCGAGTAAGGTTTTGCCGACTTCAGTTAACTGAATACCGCGATTATTTCTCTCCATCAATGAGCTTCCAACCATATCTTCCAGCTTTTTTATTTGCATACTGACAGCGGCTTGTGACCGACAAATAACATCAGCTGCTTTTTTGAGTTCGCCGGTTTCAGCCACTACGGCAAAGGTACGTAATAGCTCAAGATCTAATAAGCGATCTTTCTTTAAGGCCTTTTCTGATACTTCCATACGATCACCAAAAAATTCATGATTTAGAAAAAGTGAATTGATAGTTCACTATTATTCGTTTGGCTGAATTGTAGTTATTTTTTACCATGATAAATAGAGCGTAACTTGAAATTTTTGAGGACATTATATGGAACAAAACAAACAGGCCTTACCGAAGAGTATGTCGGGTGTAGTACTGACGGGTCACGGTGGTCTTGATAAGCTGGAATATCGTACTGATCTTGTTGTTCCAACCCCAGCGCAAGACGAGGTCGTGATCAAGGTTGGCGCAGCTGCTGTGAATAATACCGATATCAATACTCGCATTGGCTGGTATTCCAAATCTGTATCGGAACAGACTGATACGGGGGCACTGAATGGTTTTGAAGGTGTTAATGATTCTGATGCGAGCTGGTCGGGCGATGCCCTTAATTTTCCATTAATCCAAGGCGCTGATTGTTGCGGTGTTATTGTTGCTGTTGGTGCAAATGTTGACCAAAAGCGCATTGGTGAGCGAGTACTGGTCAGATCGATTCAGCAAGTTGGTGAAAGTGCAGATTATATTTGCCAAACATTTGGCTCAGAGTGCAATGGTAGTTTTGCTGAATATACAAAAGCGTTATCAAGAGAGGCATTCGCGGTTGAAAGTAAATTAACCGATAGTGAATTAGCATCATTCCCTTGTTCGTATTCTACTGCAGAAGGCATGATTGAACGCGCTAACGTTGCAGCAAGCGACACAGTGCTGATTACAGGCGCGTCGGGTGGCGTTGGATCTGCCGCAATACAGTTGGCGAAGCGACGTGGTGCAAAAGTCATTGCCATTTGTAGCGATAGCAAGCGTGAGCAAATTCTTGCGATAGGTGCTGATGAAGTCATTAGTCGTGAGCAAAATTTACTTACGGTATTAGGTGATGAAAGCGTCGATGTTGTGATCGATCTTGTGGCTGG
Source organism: Photobacterium makurazakiensis (assembly GCF_050336715.1). Classification (NCBI taxonomy): domain Bacteria; kingdom Pseudomonadati; phylum Pseudomonadota; class Gammaproteobacteria; order Vibrionales; family Vibrionaceae; genus Photobacterium; species Photobacterium makurazakiensis. Next base: position 77,797 of record NZ_JAKJSJ010000030.1, on the reverse strand, counting down.
CAGTGAATGGGGAAAGCTACTGACCGTACTACGTCGTGGTGGGAGATATAGCGTAGCAGGGGCGATTGCAGGGCCAATGGTAGAGTTAGACGTAAGAACATTATATTTAAAAGATCTTACATTCTTCGGTTGCACTTTCCAGCCCAAATCGGTGTTTACAAACCTTATTAGTTATATTGAGCGTGGTGAAATTCAGCCTTTGGTATCAAAAGAGTATTTGCTTAAAAACATTCAGTTTGCACAGCAAGATTTCATGGCGAAAAAATTCGTTGGTAAGCTAGTGCTTCTGCCATAGCGTGGTATAGAAGCGCCTATTATTACTCATGTGTAATATTGATTTTATATTCTCATTATTATCATTTTACAGGTAACAAGTATAATGGTGGTTATCAAATAGATATACCAATATTACAGGCCAATTGTGACAGCCATCGCCTGTTGCACTAGTCTCTACAATGGACGGTGTAGTCGTTTTAGCCAGAGGAATAATAATGAAAAAGAAGGTATTTAACTATTTCCGCTACATCAGCTGGATTGCTATTTTGTGTTCGATGCTTGGTTCAATGCTACTGATCATCATTGGCGCGTATAAAGCTTATTCAGCCTTTGATGTGTTTATTTTTAACGCTATGCCGCCGGCTGAACTTGCACATCTTGATACTGCAGATATTGCGATTAGTTACTTGATTAAATCACTTGATACCTTCCTTGTTGCTTTGGTGTTATTTATTTTTGCCCACGGTATTTTTACACTGTTTATCTGGAATAAAAGTGCAGGGGAAGACCAAACAACAGAAGTGTTGAAGTGGATCAAGACCCCAAACATCGGTCATTTAAAGAATATTCTTGCCGAAGTGATCATTGTTATTTTGTTTGTGAAATTTTTGGAATTGGTATTAATTAACTTTAATAACTTAAGTTGGAATGTATTGATCTTGCCTGTGTCTATTCTATTACTGAGCTTAGGGCTTAAGTTTCTTGGTCTTGGCCAAGATGAAAACCAGAGTGAATGATCCCGCTTTACTGCTATCGTTTTACCAAAGTAAACCTAATGAGGGTGCTATGTATGGCACCCTCGTTAAGTGTAATGTTTAACTTCACACTGATAGCAATGTAGATGGCTTGGTTCACCTGTTTCTGTGTAGGTATACATAGACCAGTTTGAACACGATATGTGCTTTTTATTAGCGTAAACTTTCCCACAATGATCGCAGATGGGTTTAATTGATTCCCAGCGTTTCTGCTCACTATCGAGTGTACGTATTGCTGCTAAGAGAACGAATATAAACCAGAAGGCAGCAAGAGTGATGGCCCAAGCAGGGTTGAACCAAAACGCGACGAGTGGTGCAAGAAACGAACACCATACAAATAGCCTCATCTTGATGTTCTTAATGTGCACGACTTCGGCTAGCCACCAAGTCGATATAGCTGCAACGATTAGGAATACGATGAATAAGTGCATAGATTTCTTCTACAGTTCAGCATAAGGGGGAGGTAGATTAAGGTTTATCTATTTATTGCCACAAATTCGTTAGGAGTGAGAATGCTTGTTAACACGGCATATAGCCCCGTTTCACGCTCTACGAAACCACCGATTTCGAATACAAGGTCTGAAAATACTTTTTTCGTTTTACCATTTTCGTGCTCATCTAAGAAGCAATAACCCTTAGCACCTTGTTTAATCGCTTCCACATGTTCTATTCGTTTGCTGAGTCCAAGGTTTTTGGTGCCATCGGCCTTAGTACGCTCTCTGTTTGTTCCAAGAACACGAACCAAAATTGAATTACCGTCAGTAACGCGATCATTTATGTGCATCTGAAGCATGTAAGCTTCTTTGATTTTCATACCCCACATCCAAGGTACAGGCTGCTTTTCGGCACCTAAGTTAATGAACATTTGATTGCGCCCTATGCTGTCTTTCATTACTTATTTCCTCTGGGTAGATATGGACATTAAAACACTACTTTGTCATTTTTCACCGAAAGTAATGGTTTGCTCGTTAATTTTACGTACACCATTCTGTAAAGTCCACTGTTAGAATTTAATCTTTAGCTCTGGGTATGAGAGTGATTAAGCTAAATGTATACCATGCTAGCTAGGGGAGGTTATCTGTTGGAATACCCAATTGTCTTGAGTTCAATAGGTTTTTAATAAACCAGCTAAAGATCATTTATAACATCAGGAGTCGGTAATTTTTACCGATTCGATACACGTAGCAATACACAACTGTTCACAATTATCCAATGCATTAAAGCAAGCTTTATTTGAATTTTTATCCCATTATTGTTAGTCTCCGCACATATATTTATGTCCACCTCAGTTGTATGTGATGGTCATTTCGTTTTTACTTTTCGATCAAAAGTATTGCAGGGTATTCTTAAACCTTAGTTATGGATAGTACGTTAAATAAACAACGCTCCACAAACACATGTAGTTCAACAAATAAATACAGTATTAGAACTACTGATTACCAAGTTGGTCAGGATAATATTCAAAAATGGGGCGTCGATATACATAACCCTGTGTTCGGCATTAGCGCCGGTCTCATTCTCCTCCTCCTCACTGCACTCCTCCTCGCTGACTCCACTACCGCAAACGAAACATTAACTAGCGTTCGCAACAGCATCATGGCTGAATTTGATGTGTTTTTTATGTGGTCAACTAACTTTTTTGTTCTCTTTACTATGCTGTTGATTATATCGCCATTTGGTAAAATCCGAATTGGTGGTAAGCAAGCAAAAACTGAGCACTCAACGTTGTCTTGGGTAACGATGTTATTTGCTGCAGGTATGGGTATTGGCTTATTGTTTTGGGGAGTAGCTGAACCAACGGCTTACTTTACTAACTGGTGGGGAACCCCATTAAATGTTGAGCCATTTACGGAAGAAGCGAAATCATTAGCACTGGCTGCTACTGTTTATAACTGGGGCATCCATGGCTGGGCTGTCTACGGTGTTGTGGGTCTTGCTCTGGCTTTCTTTTCTTTTAATAAAGGACTGCCATTATCAATCCGCTCGGTATTTTATCCACTTATTGGTGATAGAACTTGGGGCTGGGCTGGTCACATAATTGATATAATGGCAGTACTTGCAACGTTATTTTCCCTCGCCACATCACTTGGCCTTGGTGCACAGCAAGCTGCAGGTGGTATCAATCACGTATTTGGCATAGAAAGCGGCATTGGCCTGCAGCTGATGGTTATTGTTTTTGTGACCTTAATTGCAATTATATCGGTTATTCGAGGCATTAATGGCGGTGTGAAAGTATTGAGTAATATCAATATGATACTAGCATTTTCTCTATTAGCTTTTATGCTGATTTTTAGTTTTGATGTCATTGTTATATCGATTCCAAACACTTTCGTTGCTTATGCAGAGAATTTTGCTGCTCTTAGTTACCCGCATGACCGTGGTGATGCTTCGTGGATGCAGGGTTGGACAATATTCTACTTTGCATGGTGGATTTCATTAGCCCCATTTGTTGGTATGTTCATTGCGCGTATTTCTAAAGGTCGTACTGTACGGGAATTCTTGTGCGCCGTGATCTTTGTACCAACCTTAGTGACATTGGTATGGATGGCGACGTTCGGTGGTATTGCTATCGATCAAGTAATCAATAAGGTAGGTGAGTTGGGTACGAATGGTTTGACTGATATTTCTTTATCATTATTCCACGTATTCGATGCCATCCCGTATGGTAATGCCTTGTCCATATTGTCGATTGTATTAGTATTAATCTTCTTTATTACGTCATCGGACTCTGCTTCGCTTGTGGTCGACAGTATTACGTCGGGTGGGAAGATTGATGCGCCGGTACCACAGCGTATTTTTTGGGCGGTAGTACAAGGTGCTATTGCTGCAACAATGCTTTGGCTTGGCGGTACCGAATCGCTGCAAGCCTTGCAAGCGGGTGTTGTGACAACAGGCTTACCTTTTACCGCTGTCATTTTGGTTATATGTGTAGGCCTGATAAAAGGTTTGAACTCTGAACGAGCTTTATATAAGTAATAATTTAAGTGGTAAAACTTAAGTTTAAAAACTTAATATGATAAATACTAACGGTCTCACACGCATGTTTGAGACCGTTTTTTTGTTCAGGTTGCGAATACTGATAGGGTGAATATATTCTTTGCTGAAGTAGACTTGCCTTAATGGTGACTGTGTAACCTAATGTTCAACCTCCCATATTTTATCAAACTCTCCCTTATGAGGTATTCCTATCAACCGTTATATACTTTAGTATATAACGGTGTTTGTTTTTACCTAAGGCGATAACAATGAAGCGATTGTGGGCATACGGAGCTCTAGTTGGAGCACTCTGTTTTTCAAGTACCATTCAAGCTAGTGAGCGCGTAACTGTTTTTGCTGCAGCATCGTTAACTAATGCATTAAATGAAATTGCAGATACCTACAAAGAAAAAACAGGCGTTAAAACAACTATTTCGTATGCTTCATCTTCAGCACTAGCCCGCCAGATATCTCAAGGTGCACCTGCCGATATTTACATCTCGGCAAATGAAAGATGGATGGACTATGTTGAACAACAACAAGCAATTGAACCTGAAAGCCGTAAGGCATTACTGCAAAATAGTTTGGTTGTTGTCGCCCCTAATGACTACCCGAAAGATAAAATAACAGTCTCGGCATCGTGGGATATTGAGCAAGCACTTCAAGGTACTCGGCTAGCTGTCGGCGACCCAAACCATGTACCTGCCGGGCTATATACTAAAGAATCGCTTCAATATTTCGGTCTTTGGCCTCAAGCCCTGCGTTTGATGGCAAGTGCTAGCAATGTGCGTTCAGCGCTCTTGCTGGTAGAAAGGCAAGAGGCCATGTTAGGGGTCGTATATAAAACCGATGCGCTGATTTCAAAAAATGTGAAAATTGTCTCTGAATTACCATCAGAAAGTCATACTCCAATTTCGTACCCAGTTGCTATTGTTAAAGGTAAATCAAATAGTAAGGTGCAAGGCTTCTACAGTTATTTATTATCAGATGAAGCCACCGCCATTTTTGCGCAATATGGCTTTGGGGACGTGAAGTAGTGTTGACGGAATACGAGCTTCAAGCACTGTTGCTGAGTTTGAAAATATCCAGTGTTGCTGTGTTAGTCAGTTTACCTCTTGGTGTCGCCTGTGCATGGTTACTTGCAAGGGGAAAGTTTATCGGTAAGTCGTTACTCGATGGGCTAGTGCATTTACCGCTGGTGCTACCTCCTGTTGTTATTGGCTATTTGCTATTGGTTCTACTCGGGCGACAAGGTGTTATCGGTAAAGCCTTATATGAATGGTTTGGTCTTACATTCAGTTTTAGTTGGCGTGGGGCAGTTATTGCTGTTGCCGTTGTTTCATTTCCATTGATGGTACGATCTATTCGATTGGCGTTAGAAAGTGTTGATAGCAAATTAGAACAAGCTGCCCGGACGCTTGGTGCAAGTCCGCTCAAGGTCTTCTTTACTATTACCTTACCGTTAACGATACCGGGTATTTTAACTGGCGCGATCTTAGCGTTTGCCCGAGCACTCGGTGAGTTTGGTGCAACTATCACCTTTGTTTCGAATATTCCCGGTGAGACTCAAACTATTCCATTGGCAATGTTTTCATTCATCCAAACACCAGGTGCAGAGCAGCAAGCTGCCCGTCTTTGTGTCATTGCAATTGTGATTGCATTATCTTCATTACTTGCTTCGGAATGGTTAACACGTAAGGCACGCAAAAGGCTGAATGCTCAATGATCACAATTAATGTCAAAAAAACACTGGGTGATCTGAAACTGGATATGCAGCTAGAGTTACCGATGCAGGGCATTACCGCAATATTTGGTCGCTCAGGTGCGGGTAAAACATCACTAATCAATATTTTAAGTGGGCTAAGTAAGCCCGATAGTGGTGCGATTACTATTGGTGAGCATGAATTGTTTAATAGCGAACGCGGGCTCAATTTACCACCTGAAAAACGTAATATCGGTTATGTATTTCAAGATGCTCGTCTATTCCCACATTATACCGTCGCTGGGAATTTACGTTATGGCTGTAAGGTGGAAGATCCTCTGCAATTTACCGCCATTGTTGAAATGTTAGGGATAGTACAGCTGCTGGAGCGTTACCCAGCTTCGTTATCTGGCGGTGAAAAGCAACGGGTCGCTATAGGTCGGGCATTGCTGTCTAACCCCGATATGTTATTGATGGACGAGCCACTTGCCTCGCTCGATTTACCACGAAAACAAGAACTTATGCCATATCTCGAGAAACTGGCTAAAGAAGTTAAGATCCCAATAGTCTATGTAACACATAGTTTGGATGAGATCCTTCGTTTGGCTGATCATATGGTGATGATAAATCAAGGTGAAGTCGTGGTTTCAGGTCATGTAAACAGTGTTTGGGGCGCGCCGGAAATGCGACCGTGGTTACCAGCAAAAGAGCAAAGCTCTTTGCTAAGTGCACGGGTTAATTACGATCATGCACGGTATGCACTCACACAGGTTATGCTGAATCATGACTCGTTCTTGTGGGTGAACAAACTTAATCGAACCCGAGGCGAATGGGTACGTGTACGTATTCACTCCAACGATGTGTCGATAACGAAAGTGATGCCACAGCAGACTAGTATTCGAAATGTTATTTCTGCGCGAATCGATAAAATTCATGCTGTTGATGAGCAACAGAAGGTAGAAGTTCGATTACGGGTTGGTGAAGCTCAATTATGGGCAAATATAACGTTATGGGCTGCCGATGAGCTAAATCTGCAAATAGGTGATCTTGTTTATGCTCAGATTAAAGGCGTTAGTGTGACTCAGGATGATCTTGCTTGATCACTGAATTTGAAAAATGCTTAAAATAGCTCCCAGAGACGGGAGCTATAAAACGTTGTTGCAAGGCTTAGTTAATAGACTGCGCAATGATGATATTACGTTTGATACCTTCTTGTTCATGTGCATCGTCTGTTGCTTTTAGCAGCGCTTGCTGCTTTGCAATGTATGCTTTTGCCAGTTCAGGTGAAGTGAACTTCAGATCTTTGACATTAATTGAAGCGACGTTGGTATAGCGGCCATCTTCGCTTGTCGGTACAGAAATCGTCCCTTCATTGATCAGGTTTTTAATGATTTCACGCTCTTGCTCGTAGCCTTCTAGTCCTGACAGCGCCCAGCGGTTCATTGACTTACCTGTATAGCTCCCTTCTTTAACTTCAGTTAAGTAACGGATTGCAAGGTTACGGATTGTGCCTGCTTCTTCACCGTATTCTTCTTCTGTATCAAACAGAACAGGGAAAGCTTGACCTTCCAGTACACCACCTGCTTTTGTTAAGTGGCCCATACGGTAGCTGTTCATACCAATACGGATAGGGGTGGTATTGGTGATTTGCTTGCCATCAGCAAATTGAAGTTGCTTAATGCGCTGTCCCGCAGGTTCTGTTAAGTCAATGGTGTAGGTAACGCCAGCAAAGAAGTCATTGGTTGAATACTTTGAAGCTCGACGTACAGGGTTGAAACTATATGTGACATCACCAGTACTGACACTATTGAAATAGCCCGCAGACCATTCCATATATTGCTTAAGCTCTTTACCTGTCATTTCGTAGACAGTGATTTCACCACCAGCGTACTGGTAGTTATAGGCAATATCTTTTGCTTTAATCTTGCCAACATCAAGCTTGGCGTAGTCATTGTCGATCTGTAGAGCTATAACATTCGCCTTTGGTGCATAATGCATGCTGGCTTCTTGGAATAGGGTACTGATACCAGTATCTTGGATATGAACTTGTGGAATACCGCGAACCTCATCCGCTGGAACAAGATCGATGCCTGTAAGTTCAGCGACAACTCGATTCGCATTTTCGCGTAAACGCTTATGATAAGGCGCATACAGCTCATCCATCTTTTCGTTAGAAGCAATTCCATCTATTTTGTAGGTGTAGCTGTCTTTATTCACAAGGGTGAACTTGCCATCATTTTCTTCAAATTGAAGGTCAATGCGTGACAATGCTCTACCGTATTTATCTGGTTCGGTAATAATTACGCCATTCACAACTGCTTTGTCGATGCGGGTATGCATGTGGCCAGCAACAATAGCATCAATTTCTGGGTTATCATTGGCGATATCGGTTACGCCGGTGGCTTCGATATTATTTTCATTGTCCAGTCCCATGTGGGCAACAAGAACGATGGCATCAACTTTATCATCAATCTGTTTGATGACTTTTTTAACTTCAAGAGAAGGGTTGGTGAATGTCATGCCTTCAAGACGGTTAGTCCCCTCGGCAAAAACTTGGGTCATTGGGGTATCCATACCGATGATCCCGATTTTGATCCCTTGCTTTTCGATCACCTTATAAGCAGGCAGAAATGGGTTACCGTCTTCTCGTTTAATATTCCCTGCTAAAGATGTACCTGAAAACTGAGATAGGGAACGATTTAAAACATCAAGGCCAAAGTCAAATTCGTGGTTACCAAGTACCCAGACGTCATATTGCATCTCGTTGAAGCCAAGCATCATCGGATCGACAGGTTCATCTTTAAAGGTCTCAACGAAGTTACCTTGAATCGTATCACCGGCATCGACCAAGATGACATTATCTTGATCTTGGCGGATCCCCTTAACTTTTGTTGCAATTTGGCTAAGGCTACCGCGCATGTTCAGTTTGTCACTGGCATAGTCCCATGGCATGAAGTGACCATGAATGTCTGATGTACCCAGGATTGTCACATCTATCATCTCTGATTCAGACGCAAAAGCGTTGCCACATAACGCTAGTATAATGGTTGAGGCTAAAATATTTTTCTTCATTATGATTCTTAAATAGTTGAAAATTCGCTTAAAGCTTACAAATATTACATTTTTATTACGGTGATTACGATCACTAAATAGCGACTACAAGCTCACACTGTTGCATTATTTGTGAGATGTAAATGGTGAAGGGAGCGGAGCTAAAAGGGCACATACAGGAAGCTAGTGAGAGGCACACAGCGGTAAATCGAGTCTTAAATTATTATAAAATCTGAGTTAGAGGCGAAGAGACTCATTTTTATGTGTGCTTTATAGCCAGTGTGGTTTATTTAACGGTATTATTAAATTATCGGATAAAATAGTAAAATATCGATATTAAAAATTTAGTATCAAGCAAAAAAGTTAAAAAACAAAAATAAATTTTTTGTCTTAAACATATTTATTACTAAATTAAAAGTCATGATAATGTCATGGGTGTCTTATTAATCATATCTTGGCGTTAGAATAATTGAGCATGGAATAAATTTAGTGGGTTATATTTATAGTTTATACTTATCAATGGCTTAATGTGACTTTTCGTGTGTTTAGGTATTATCCGTCTTGTTATGATTGTGTCAGGATGAACAAAAAGTAACCGTTGCATATTGAAGCGTTAAGGCTAGAGTCAGTATAGTGTGACTCACGAAATCGCTGACAGACGATTAGCGAAAATATTAATCATGTTTTATTCAGTTAAATATTTAATTTAATTTTTCCTATTTATAGGTGGGTAAAACATATCTAATGTATTCAACGGTTAGGTATCTCATGCGAGTAGTTCCATTAATTCTTCTTTCTTCATTATTATTGGCTGGCTGTGGTTCAGGCGGCTCAGATTCAGGCTCCAACTCTGGCAACAGCGGCTCCGACGTTTCTGATGGCGGTGGTAATTCAAATAATGGCGGTTCCGGTGATAATGGATCAGATGGCAACGATGATGGTAACCCTGTAGTTTTGCCTCCACCAAGTGATGAGTTTGCAGATCAAATGCTATACGCTGTGAATCTAGCGCGCTCGGAACAACAAAACTGTGGTGGAACTATCATGCCAGCAGTACCTGCATTGGAATGGGATTACGATTTAGAAGCCGCGGCATATCGTCACTCGAGTGACATGGCAAATGCAAATTTCATGAGCCACACCGGCTCGGACGGCAGTTCACCTGATCAGCGAATTGCCGATACAGGCTATTCTGCTAATGCATGGGCAGAAAACGTTGCCGCTGGACAACAAAGCATTGATGCCGTTATGACGGCTTGGATGAATAGTGCTGGCCACTGTACCAACATCATGAATGCGAATGTCACCGAGCTAGGTGCTTCACTGGTTGAGAACCCTGGTTCAGGTTATGGCTACTATTGGACACAGGTATTTGCCCGTCCTAAATAACAATCAAGAGATTGGTTTAATTTAGACTTATACCCAAACATCGACGATGTTTGGGTATAGTTGTTTAGGAAGGCTGCTTTTCTAACACTAATACTTGGCCATCAGTAAAATAATGGTTTGATTTTGAGTAGGCTTTTGGGTCACCAAGACGTCGGTAGCTGGCTGACCACTTAGTGTTATCTATCGCTTCTATAATTCTGTCGCGTTCTTGATCGATATCTGGGTCAATGGCATGCAATACAGTGATCATACCTTTGTAGTGAGCAAGTTTTAGATCATTGTCATAACTCACCGATCCCATCCAAATCTCTTTACTTGTTGATTGCTCTTTACCTGCATACCACCATCGAATGTGCCGTCGCTGTACAATATCGCCTTTATGTTGATAAGCGAGTAGTTGTGGCTGTTGAGCCCAATAAAGATCGGAAATAGGCGGTAATTCATCAGTCATTAAAGCAAGGTACTGCTTCAAGTTAAGGTCATCTTTTGAAAATGTTTTGTTTTCAATCCAGCCTTGTTCTGCCATTAAAATGCTTGGGTGTTCACCAATTATCACAACATTTATTGGCTGTGGCTTATAGACCGGAGCCAGACCCGGATAGATTTTGTAATCCAGAGTTTCTAAAGAAACGAGCTGTTCTGTATTCGTAGCACTAGCATTGGCTGATGATATCCACTCAATGCTGTATGCGTTGCTGTGGAAGAAATGGTAGTAATTTGCAGCACCTAAAGAAATAAGCCAGCAAACGGACATGCTAAACCACTTTTTTCTGGCATCGAGCCGATACAGGGTGGCACAAGCAATGGTTGCGAGTGTAATGGCAATCAGTAACACGCTATGTTCTTGAAGGAATAATAAGACAGTATCCCAGCTTGGCAGTAAATGGATGCCTTTTCCTACGAGAAAGCCAATGAGTACAAATTGACCAATGCCAGCGGCAAGGCCAATAGCAGAGTAAAAAGTGAATATGTGCCAAGGGACAGCATAACTTCCGGCTAAGAAAGGCATAATCCATGCGACTGGACCAAGTAGTCGTGCTAGTGCAATAAACCAAGGCCCACGTTTTTTTAAAATCAGCCGTGTTTTGGCGATAGGGCGACGCGTTTTCTTGATACGTCTTCCTAGCCAGCGGCGGCCTTGACCGCCGTACTTGCAGCCAATGAAGTAACTAAGCTGATCGCCAATAAATCCCCCCATAAATACAGCAATTACACCATAAAGTGCACCGCTTGCCAGAAGATAGCCTGCTGCGAGTAGGAAAGGCTCGCCGGGGACGACTAAATTCGGGCCGATTAATGCGTCTAATAGGCTCCCCCCGAAGAACCACCACCACGCATGCTCTGACATAATTTATTTTGCATCCTTGTAGTGATCAAATTTGTAGTCTATTTCGTTTTTACGCATCTCACCGAAGAGGAAACGTCGAACATTGGCTTTGAAGTAAGTCCATCCCATGGTGAATAAACCATCTTGCTCTAGGCGGCGGGGATCAAACCAAAAGCTGATTGGCAGAATTCGATAGCGCCATGTTTGTGCTGCTCGTTTGGCATAATCACAGTCTTCACAGAGTGTAATTTCTGTATCGAAGCCGCCTATCTCGCTGTGCACGCGTTTGGTTGAAAACATGCAGGCACCAACAGCTGTAGGGAAGAAATACGATGTTGCGAATAACCCTGCATTAAAGGCTAGGTAGCCAGCTTTATAGCCCAAAGATAGGTTTTCTGCACCCATATAGACGCCAGCAACCTCAAGCTTTTTCGCCTGTAGGTGGTGTAGGGCATTGGTTAAGAATGTTGGTGATAAACGTACGTCAGCATCTAGGAACAAAAGTCTTTCGTGTTTAGCGAGTTCTGCACCGGTATTTCGTCCTAAGCTTGTTCCACGTTGTTCCATCTTGTGAATCACGAGTGAGGGAAGGGCCTGTTCAAAACCGCGTGCTACTTCACAGGTGTTATCTTCGCTATTTGAGTCGACCACAATCACCTCAAATTGCTGGTGGCTTTGTTTACTGAGATCATCTAGCAGACGACCGATACGTTTTTCTTCATTTAGTGTGATTACAACAATACTGATAGGCGTCATAATTTTTTCTCTTCTTGTTTGAATATGTAGCCATCATACTTAGGCAAGTTTGAACTATTGATGACGGTAGCTATTCATATTCAATTCATATTAAAGAGAATTGAGCGCATATTTTGATAAGAATATAATGATTATCTGAATTGTTTGGAGATTGAAGTTATAAGTTAGAGAGTCATGGTTAGTAATGAGGAGAGTAAGGGGAGGTCATGATATTCACGTTAATCCGTTTAATTACTCTCCATATGGGAAAAGGTGATACTTCACCCTTTTGATTTTTCTAGTAAATAAGCTTCCACATCATGTACCCATTGCGGTCTGTTAATGTATTTCCCAAGTAAGATACATGGAATAAAGAACAAAAACAGTGGGATAGCATCATGAATGTAAGCGCTGGCGTAAGCTTCTTCATGAGAGTAGTAATTTAATACACTTAAAAGGCTAAAGATTGTACCTAACATAACCATTGCTGCAGAGATAACGAGAATGATCCCTAGAATATCTCTGAAATAGACTTTTGATGCTGTCATAACCATTATCTTGAGTTGTTTTCTGTGGCTATGAATATACGCCTAAATATAACTATGAATGTGAAAGAGATCACGCTTGGTGATAGGTTGAAAATAAAAAGAAATTTTATTGATTTTAAGCAAAAAAATGAGCGGGCAAAGCCTGACTACTTCAATGCCCATTTAAATGCTTGGTGAAGACATGCTTTACCATTATGAGAAATTACTTGCCCATGCGATAAAATAATACGTTCAAAAGGCCATGTTAGAATTTCCTGTAAAGATTGGCGTAATCGCGTTTTATCATCAAATGTGAGGCGCCAATAAATAGGCATTGCAGGATTAAAATAGCATCCATTCAGCATCCCGAGGATAAACGTAAATGGGTTAGAACTCGGTTTCAACCAAGCTAATGTGTCACCCACAATCAGTGTTTTTGATTGAGGATCGCAAAAGACGACTTCTTCCATCTTATCACTGCCACGTAAGAGGGTCTGGTAAAGTTGGTGACGCCAGATCACAGGGCTGCTAGCACCAAGGGCATCATCAAAGACTAGGTCAGTACGTTTGTTTTGTAGCCCTGGCGGGGCAAAAAAGTACGCATTGGGATAAGCAAGCCACCATTCAGATAAGAACAAATGGTGATTCATATTAGGTGTGACAATGGCGTAAACTTGACCGAGTTTACTCAGTGCTAGTTGAAGTTTGGTGGTGAGTTGAATAGGGGAGTGGATCAGGAGCTGATTATTATCCAACCGTAGAATAGTCATTCTGGCACCAACGGGAATGCCGTTCATCTTGAACGGCATGTCCACATACCAAAGTCTATCTTTGCTCCATTCAATCATTGGTCGTCCTTAACCAGTGATGAGCTACTTGATTTAGAAGCCCATAAGTTTTAATAAGTTTTCAGCCGTTTCAATGGCTTGTTGGCGATTAGCAATGTTGAGCTTTTGGTACAAATTGCGAATGTGTGTTTTGATTGTTGTCGAGGCCACATCCAGTTCAGAAGCAATTTGTTCATTACTATAACCGGTATAAATAAGCCCCAGTACTTGCCATTCACGTTGAGTGAGTGGGCTGGTACGGATAAGCTCCGGGATATCGGGTAAATTCAGTAGCTTTTCTACAAAGCTCTCGTCAAAGTGTACAGAGCGGTTACGCTCTTTACTGGTCATTTCGCGTAATAACTGTCTTGCGCGGTGCATTTCAAGTTCATTAAGCGACTTATTGTCAACGAGCTCTTGTATCAGGTCACAAATTTCACTGCCATCACATAAGAAAATACCAACCATGCCAGTGCTATTAGTAAGAGACAATGCTTCTTGAAGCTCAGAAAGCGCCGCATCACGGTGTCCTTGCTTCTTACTTAACATTGCTTTTACCACAAGATTTCGGTTTTTGTCTGTGATCAAGTTATGCTTCACACAACTCTCTTCGAGCATATTAAAAATACTTTCAGCACGCTCATAATTACCCATATTGATACAAGCCCGACCAATATTACGCCATTGTAATTGCTGGAAGTGGTTACAAGCAGCCTCTGGTTGTTCGGCTTGAGCCAGCCACTGTTGGATATTCTCTAGATCCCCCGTATTTTGCCAGAAAAGGAGGTTGGCTAAATCGGTATTTGCACGCCAGTCAATATGGTAACTGGAGCGATCCATCATGCTATTACACAGTTCGAGGTAGCGAGCCGATTTATCTTGTTCACCGCGAGTAATCGCGATTCTCGCGAGCATGGAATATGCGTGAAGTGATTTAGTTTCATCGTATGGCGCAAGCACTTCAAGGCTTTTTAAAGCCGCTTCTTCTGCTTCATCCAAGCGGTTCCAGCACCAGAGTATTTGGGCACGTAAACGAAGTAGAAACTCATGAAGAGGAACTTGTTGTAAGTGCTGTTCTTTAACGAGCTTGAAGGCTTGGTCTAATACTTCGAAAGCGGTTTGCACATAGCCTTGCGCAAGTAATATTTCACTTTGTTGCAGTAATGCCCAAAGCGCTTGATGATAAACATGATATTGACGCGCCATTTTCTCCGTTTGTTGCATCATTGGTAGAGCGCGACTTAGGTTACCTAAGCAGTGGTGTACTTCACCCACAACGGATGTTGCAACAATACGGCTACGATAGGTTGTTGATGGCAGTTGCCCAAGCGCTTGCTCTGATAAAGTCAGCGCCTCTTCGGGCTTACTTTGGTTTATGGCGACTTGCGCGCGAAGTGCGTTGAATTCACCTTGTATTGCATCATCTAATACGATATCTCGACAGAGCATCGCTTCTTCTGCGGCGGTGATCATATCGCCGACATCATTATATCGGTGTTGGCTTTGGGCAAGCCACATGCGTAGTAACCCCAAGCGAGGGTGGCTAATTAACTGTTCACTTTTGAGTGAAGCCAGACAATCTTCAAGCAACTTGATTTCGCCATGGTGGTACATTCCCCATCCGTGATCAGTCAAGATCTCAATGATCAGAGCTTCATTTTCACACTTTTGAGCATGAAGTAATGCCTGTTGCGGTGAATCTTGCTTGAGCCATGCCCGCGCTGCTAGGGCATGAAGCTCCCCACGTTGTTGTGGGATTTGAGAGTAACGTTGGTGACGAAGGAATTCGGCAAACAAGTTATGAAAACGGTACCAGTTGTTGTCACCTTCTAATGTGTTTAAGAATAAACCGAAGCGATTCAGTGACTCGAGCATGGCGAGTGCGTCACTTCGGCCAGTTAGCTCTGCCACCAACTGGGCATTGAAAATATCAAGTACGGAGCACTGTAATAGGAATTGCTGTGTCTCGCGATCAAGCTGGTCGAACACTTCTTCAGCAAGATAATCCCATAAGTGGCCACGGTTAAAGTTAGCCATTGATTCTGCCGATTCAACCAGCGTGTTTGGTCTTTGCTGGGCGTGAAGTGCAATAAGCTGTAATGCAGAAGGCCAACCTTCAACCTGTTGGTGAAGATTACGCAGTACCGATGTTTCTATGCTTTCATTAACCCGTTTGCTGAAGAAGCGCTCAGTTTCTTCTTCGTCGAAAGCGAGACGATCGTTATCAACTTCGATAAGAAGATCTCGGATTCGTAGGTTTGCAGTACCGAGCGGTGGCAATGTTCGGCTGGTCACCACAAGCGTGATGTTGTCTGGCATGTTTTTTAAGAAAAAGCGCAAACCGTCGTGAATGTCGTCGTTATTAATAACATGATAGTCATCTAAGACGAGGTAGGTTTGTTCGTGATATTCGCTTAATTCACTAAAAAGCTCACTAAATAACGTCGATAAGCAGGCAAACTGCCGCCGTTCTGCCATTGCTTGTGTTTTAGGGCATGCATTGTTTGTGGCTTTGTTTATCGACTGTAATAGGTAATTGGTAAACCGGAATGTGTCGTTGTCATTCTCATCGATGTTGAACCAACCCGTATGCGAGTGTTCGTTCAACCATTGCGCTGCCATTGTGGTTTTACCGAAACCAGCCGGAGAGCGAAATAGCACGAGGCGATAGAAAGGGGCCTGATCAAGAGTTTCCAGCAATCGCGGACGAATTATCGCGTTATGAAGGCGTGCTGGGCGAGTCAGTTTAGATGGTATCCACATAATCTAGCTATCTTATTGTAAGGTTTAGTCGATTTTGCTCTGTTGTTTGTATTCGTCCGCCACTTAGTCGGCGTCACGTTTTTAATAGAGCTATTATGCTAACAAGTAATGATTATCTTGCATGAAAATCATTACACAGCATTTGATCTGCTCCATAACTTTACATTTCAAAATCTTGAAATCAGCAATTCTTACCCTCTCATCCCCATATTTATGAGCCCGATCACATATATAAGATCTTTCATAAATATTTAAGCCTCTAATTGCACATGAGATTACATCCCTAAAGTGTGAATCATGTTGCATTTGACGCGGTTTGTGAATGGTTCTACACCTCGATTTTTTGCAGGTGGTCACAGAAAGGGGTGTAGAGGCGTAGCTACGCCCCTATTCCTCCTCCCTCACCCCCCATTGGTTGGGAGGATGTTTTAGCCTATAAATAAAGGCAACATAGTCCCCAGTTGGAAATAATCCTAGAGAGAGATTGAACCATGTCAAAAAATGGTCAGGCACAACAATTTGATAAAGCTGCATTTAAAGCATCTGTTGAGAAGCACTTAACTGCAACTTACGCAAACACAGCTGAAACTGCGTCACCGCGTAGCTGGTATATGGCAATGGGCCGCGCCCTTGCAGAAATTAGTACAGGTAGTTTATTAGCGACTGAGCAAAAACTGGCTGAAGAAAAAGCCCGTAGTGTTAACTACCTATCACTTGAATTCTTAATTGGCCGTCTAACAGGGAATAACCTGATTAGCATGGGTCTGTATGAAAATGTGTCATCAGCAATGGAAGAGATGGGTCAGAGCCTAACTGACTTACTTGAAGAAGAGCGTGACCCTGCATTGGGTAATGGTGGTTTAGGGCGCCTAGCTGCTTGTTTTATGGATTCTTTAGCGGCACAAGAATACCCTGCGGTAGGTTACGGTCTTCACTATGAATATGGTCTGTTCCGTCAGTCTTTCGAAGATGGCCGTCAGGTTGAAGCACCAGATGCATGGCGTGGTATTGAAGGTTACCCTTGGGAGGTTATTCGCCCTGAATTAACCCAAGAAGTTAGCCTTTACGGTCATGTTGAAGCTTACGCAGACGAAAATGGTGTTGAATGTCGCCGTTGGGTTCCTGCGATGAGCGTAGAAGGTATCGCTTGGGATCTCCCAATCGTTGGTTACGATAACAACAGCGTTTACCCATTACGTCTTTGGGAATGTCGTTCAAATGCACCGTTTAACCTAGCTCGTTTTAATGATGGGGATTACGTTGGTGCACAATACCCAGCTTTAGAAGCGGGTAACGTCACAAAAGTATTGTACCCAAATGATAATCATGACCAAGGTAAAGCACTGCGCCTAATGCAGCAGTACTTCCATTGTGCATGTTCAATTGGCGATATTCTACGCCGCCACTTCGCTGCTGGTAACAAGATTGAAGCGCTATCTCAGCTTGAGACTATTCAGCTAAACGATACTCACCCAACCATCGCGATTCCGGAACTATTGCGTATTCTTATCGATGAATACAAATTAGGTTGGGACGCTGCTTGGGCTATTTCGTCGAAGACATTTGCCTACACGAACCACACATTACTGCCTGAGGCACTAGAAACGTGGAGCGAAGCACTTATTCAACAAATGCTTCCACGTCATATGGAAATTATCTTTGAAATTAACCACCGCTTCATGAAGCAGGTTGAGGCAACTTGGCCAGGCAACAATGAAGTGAAGCGCAAGCTTTCAATTATTCAGGAAGGCCCACAGCGTATGGTTCGTATGGCTAACTTGTGTGTAGTCAGTACTTATGCCGTTAACGGCGTAGCAGCATTGCACTCTGAGTTGGTTAAGCGCGACCTGTTCCCTGAGTTTAATGAATTATTCCCAGGTCGCCTTCAAAATGTGACAAACGGTGTAACGCCTCGCCGTTGGATTAAATACTGTAACCCAGGTCTTTCTGCGCTAATCAGCGAGAAAGTGGGCGATGACTGGCCAGCGAAGCTTGAAAAAATTGCTGGTCTAGAGAAATTTGCTGACGATGCAGCGTTCCAAAAACGCTACATGGCAGTGAAGAAAGAGAACAAACAGCGTTTGGCTGATTGGGTTGAAGAAAACATGGGTATTGAACTTGATACTGATGCGATCTTTGACATCCAAATCAAGCGCCTACACGAGTACAAGCGTCAGCACCTTAACTTGCTTAATATTCTGGCGCTTTACCACCGTCTTCTGAACGACCCAACATTCGACATGCACCCACGTGTATTCTTCTTTGGTGCAAAAGCAGCGCCGGGCTATGCGTTGGCAAAAGACATTATCTTTGCAATTAATAAAGTTGCTGAGAAGGTTAATGACGACCCGCGTCTAGGCGGCAAGTTAAAAGTTGTCTTCATTCCTGATTACCGCGTAAGTCTTGCTGAAATTTTATTCCCAGCCGCTGATGTGTCTGAGCAAATCTCTACCGCAGGTAAAGAAGCATCGGGTACGGGTAACATGAAGTTCGCCATGAACGGTGCATTAACTGTCGGTACGATGGATGGTGCGAACGTTGAGATGCGTGAAGAAGTGGGTGATGAAAATATCTTCATCTTTGGCCTATTGGTTGATGAAGTACAAAAACTAAAAGAAGAGGGCTACGACCCTTACCGTTATTACCATGCTGATAGCTTACTGCGCGCGGCAATGGATTTATTGGAAACGGATGAGTTTACCCCAGGTCAACCAGGTCAGTTGGCTGCTATTCGCCATAACCTGTTAGACGGCGGTGACCCATACCTAGTACTGGCTGACTTTGCAGATTACGTGAAAACACAAGAAAAAATTGATGCGGAATACCGTGACCAGAAAACCTGGGCACGAAAAGCCATCCTAAATACTGCATTAATGAGTAAATTCAGTTCAGACCGTAGTATCCGTGATTACGCCAATAACATCTGGAAGCTAGAACCAGTAAAGCGTTAATTAACACTTAAAGCGTATGAGTACCAACCTGAATTGGCTGGCTCTCTTCAGGTTGGTATCACCTCTAAATCGATATCAGCAATACCCTAACATCGTAGCAGCCAAATGGCTGCTATCGGAGAGAACGATGAAAGATGATCAAGTATTAAAACAAGTTGCTGACATGGCAGGTATTGCCGATAGCTATGTAAGTGCTTGGGGCGATGATGCTAACGTTGATAGCGATACAATTCGTCGCTTATTAAAAGCGCTAGGTTACGACACAAAAAATGACGAAGCTCTGCTAGAGTCAGCGAATAAAAAGCAGCGTCCAGATGTCTTGGCACCAGTTAAAGTTATTCGTAGCGGCGAAGCTATGCATATTGAAATGCATCTTGGTCAAAGTGCACGTATTAGTGACTTTAGCTGGCGTTTAGAAACCGAGCAAGGGGAAGTACTAGAAGGCTGGCTTCAATCTCAACTTGTTTCAGACACCCGTGTTGAAGGTGGAACTTTATTATTTGCTTTGCCAGATGACCTTGAGTTGGGGTACCACAAACTAGAAGTTTTCCGTAAACGCCGTAAAACGCCATTTGAAATGACATTAATTGTCACTCCGGTGTCTTGTTATAAGCAGGAAGCATTGCTTAATGATAAGAAAGTGTGGGGCACAAGCGTTCAACTTTATTCAATCCGCACGAATCACAACTGGGGCATTGGTGATTTTGGTGACCTGAAACAATTGGTTGCCGATGTGGCTGCTCGCGGTGGTGATTTTGTGGGTTTAAACCCAATTCACTCTTTATTCCCAGCAAATCCTGAAGGGGCGAGCCCATATAGCCCGTCATCGCGTCGCTGGCTAAACCTGATGTACATTGATGTAAGCTCGGTGAGTGAGTTTGCTCAATGTGATGAAGCTCAACAGCTTGTTGGTAGCCCTGAGTTTCAACAACGCTTAAGTGAAGCTCGTGATACCAATTGGGTGAATTACAGTGAAGTGTCTTGTTTGAAAATGGCAGTACTGCCATTACTGTTCAATACATTTAATGAACGTCATTTAAGCAATAACACAGCACGTGCTCAAAAGTTCCTTCACTTTGTTGAAGAGGGGGGCGAAAGCCTGCTTCATCAAGCCGCATTCGATGCGCTGCATGCCGAATTAAAAACAAGTGATGATTCTATTTGGGGCTGGCCTGTCTTCCCTGAAGAATACCGTCATTTCGATAACGCTGCGGTTCAGATCTTTATTAAGAAAAATTACTCGAAAGTACAATTATTCATGTACCTTCAGTGGATTGCTGATACCCAGCTGGCTGAAGTGAATGAGCTGGCTGAAGAGAAAGGCATGGTAATGGGCCTTTACCGTGACCTTGCTGTCGGCGTGTGTGATTCAGGCTCTGAAACATGGGCAGATCATGGTGCACTTTGTCAGGATGTAAGCGTAGGTGCCCCACCTGATATTTTAGGTCCACTGGGTCAAAACTGGGGTTTACCACCGCTGAATCCAGAAGTATTGAAAGAACGTGCTTATGAACCTTTCATTCAGTTACTTCGCGCCAATATGCGTAGCTGTGGTGCACTGCGTATCGACCATGTATTAGGCTTACTTCGCCTATGGTGGATACCAAAGGGTGAGTCGGCAGAAAATGGGGCGTATATGTACTACCCCGTTGAAGATATGATGTCGATTTTGGCGTTAGAGAGCCATCGCCATCAATGTACAGTCATCGGTGAAGATTTAGGTACCGTGCCAGATGAGATCGTTGAAAAACTCGCAACAGCAGGTATTCATTCTTATAAAGTATTTTTCTTCGAAACTGCTGAAGATGGTGGTTTCTATTCACCAAAGCATTACGCAGATCAATCAATGGCTGCATTGTGTACGCATGATATGCCAACGTTACGTGGCTTCTGGCATTGTGATGATTTGAAAATGGGTGAAGAGTTAGGTATCTACCCTAATAAAGAACAGCTTGAAGGTTTGTTCGATGCTCGTGCCGAAAGTAAGCAAAAAATCCTTGATAGTTTGGCTTGGCATGGTTATCTTCCTGAAGGGGTTGGGCATAATGCTGCATATGTTCCAATGGACCGTCACCTGAGTGAAGCAATGCAATTGCATTTAGCAGCAAGTGCTAGCGCACTGTTAAGCCTTCAACTTGAAGATTGGTTAGAAATGGATAAACCAGTCAACATTCCAGGTACGGTTGATGAGTACCCTAACTGGCGCCGTAAGTTGTCGACTACTTTAGATGACATATTTACTCGTCAGAACATTGTTGACTTGACTCAGCGTTTAACTGAAACGCGAGAACAAGCATCACAAAAATCATAATATCAGGAGTAATGCGTTGGACACATTGAAAGTGACCCGCAGTGATAAGGATTACATGCAGCTCGAAAGAGCTGCATTTTCAGACCCATTTTCATTTTTAGGCCCTCAGTATCAGTCTAAGGAAGTCGCACTACGCGTTTATCTTCCTGGCGCTGATAGTGTCGTTGCAATAACTGAAAACGGTGCGCGTTTTACCCTTAGTCGTGAAGGAGATAGCGGCTTTATTTTTGAGGGTGACACCGATTTTACCACTGCTTTATATCAACTTGTTGTTAGTTGGCCGCATGGCGAACAAACGATTTATGACCCTTACCAATTTCATGACCTGATTCAATCGAATGAGTTATTGAGTACGCCTTCGCAAATGCATAGCGAAATGGGTGCTCAGCTTATTACCTTGAATCGAGGCAGCAAGCCAATTTCAGGTGTACGCTTTCTTGTTTTTGCACCGCACGCGTCTGCTGTTAGTGTTATTGGGCAATTTAATGCATGGGACGGCCGTCGTCATCCTATGCAGCGCTTAGATGATGGGGTATGGGGACTATTTGTTCCTGAACTTGAAGCGGATGAACTGTATAAGTTTGAACTGAAAGACAGCCAAGGGAAAGGGCTCCCTCATAAAGCTGATCCTTGGGGTTATCATTCAGAGCAGTACCCGTCGTTTGCATCAAAGGTGTATGACCAAAGCCAATACCAATGGCAAGATACTCAGTGGCAGAACCGTCCTGTATCGGTAAAACACCAGCAGGCATTGTCTTTCTATGAGCTACATGCTGGTTCATGGAAAACCAATGAGCTAGGCGAACTGCTTAATTATCGTGAGCTTGCCGAAGAGCTGATCCCTTATTTAAGTGATATGGGTTATACCCATGTTGAATTAATGCCAGTATCAGAGCACCCATTTTATGGTTCTTGGGGTTATCAGCCAATTGGCTTGTTTGCACCAAGTAGCCGTTATGGTTCGCCAGATGACTTTAAGTATTTCGTCGATATGTGTCATCAGGCCAATATTGGCGTTGTACTTGATTGGGTACCTGCCCACTTCCCATCGGATGATCATGGTCTCGCCAATTTTGATGGTACACCATTATTTAATGACCCAGACCCACGTCGCGGTTGGCACCAAGATTGGCAGAGCTACATTTACGACTACGGCCGTGATCATGTTCGCCGTTTCTTAGTTTCAAATGCTTTGTTCTGGTTTGAGCATTACCACATTGATGGCTTACGTGTTGATGCGGTTGCGTCGATGCTTTACTTGGATTATTCCCGAGAGCATGACCAATGGATCCCGAACCATGAAGGCGGTAATGTAAACTTTGACGCCGTCAGTTTATTGCGTTGGATGAACGAGGAAGTATACCGTTTATACCCTAATGCAATGACCATAGCTGAAGAGTCAACAGCGTACTCTGGTGTGACTAAACCAACAGATATGGGCGGTTTAGGCTTTGGCTT
This sequence comes from Photobacterium makurazakiensis, assembly GCF_050336715.1. Classification (NCBI taxonomy): domain Bacteria; kingdom Pseudomonadati; phylum Pseudomonadota; class Gammaproteobacteria; order Vibrionales; family Vibrionaceae; genus Photobacterium; species Photobacterium makurazakiensis. The sequence goes on along the minus strand of NZ_JAKJSJ010000030.1, from coordinate 54,749 downwards.
TAAGTGGAATATGGGCTGGATGCACGATAGTTTATCGTATATTCAAGAAGAGCCTGTCCACCGCCGTTACCATCACGATACCATTACTTTCCCAATGGTCTACGCCTATAGTGAAAACTATGTGTTATCACTGTCGCATGATGAAGTCGTGTATGGCAAAGGGTCCATGCTAGACAAAATGCCGGGTGATGAATGGCAAAAATCAGCCAATCTACGTGCTTATATGGGCTACATGTACGGACAACCGGGTAAAAAGTTGAACTTCATGGGGGCTGAAATTGCACAGAGTGCAGAGTGGGCACATGAAGGCCAACTAGAGTGGCATTGGTTGCAATACCCTCGTCACAGCGGCATGCAAGCGTTAGTTAAAGATTTAAACCATCTTTATACGTCTGTACCTGCATTGCATGAACAAGACTGTGATCCGACTGGTTTTGAATGGCGTGTTCAGGATGATGCTGAAAATAGCATTCTTGCTCATGAGCGCTTTGCACTAAATGGTGACAAGGTATTAGTGATATCTAACTTTACGCCAGTGCCTCGCGATGGCTACACCTTTGGTGTGCCAAAAGCGGGTGAATATGAGTTACTGATTAATAGTGACGATGAAAAATACTGGGGTAGTGGTTCACCTGTGAAAAGTGTTGTCGAAACCCAAGAGGTAAGCTCTCACGGTTTAGATAATTCACTTGTGATTGATTTGCCACCATTGTCGACAATGATTTTGCATTTTAAAAGCTAACTTGCCAGCTTGTCCCGTACCTAAGTCACGTTGACGATTGATAGATAAAAGGCCCATAGCGAAAGCTATGGGCCTTTTTTTGGATTATGTTTCGTCCTGAAATATGTCTACACATTGAGGACTTATTATGACGCCACCAAGCAGATATCAACTTATAGATAGTTAACAATATGCGGGTAGTGTCGATTGTGGTATTTCTCTTGTTTTACCATCTCTTTTAGTCCCAGCAGGCTGTTATATGGCTGAGAAACTGATACAAGGTTGATTAACCACGCGGGTAGATTACCCCCAGGATCAGTAAGTACCTGATAGTGAACATGCGTAACTGTATCGCTCACAGGGGTGAACACCCAACGGCTGGTTAGACTTTTTACCCTTACAACGCCTTTCTTTAGTGGCAAATAGTCTGGAATACCTTTTTGTTTAAGGGTAACGGCTAAAGAATCTGGATTTTGAGTCGTTTTATTAAGTACAACGGCATCACGGTCGGCAACAGGCCACGGTGCCTTGCTGAGTGTTACGGTGATGGTCTCTGAATCACTTATCACCTTCTCGGTATGCATTTCATCGACGTTCTCAACCCAGTCGATACCCGCTTGGGTATCCTCAAAGACAGCGATGATAGTACTGAGATCGGCGTTTACCGTTGTTTGCGCCATGAACTCTTTGAAGTCACTTCCTTCAATAGAGCGGTTGTATACTTGTATATCATTACGATCACGCACGTTTTTCCACGGGGCTTCTTGTGCGAAGACCTGAGTAGATACGCCTTGAAAAGAAACCAGTGCAATGAGGCTAAATAGAATTTTTTTCATTATTCCACCACGCGTCCTTTCCAAGAAATGGACTTCTGTTTTGCTAAACGGTACGAGTTAATGATTAACAAACCCTGTAAAGAGATCCCAAATGGGACAAACACAGCATAGACCACAGGTACAAATAACTGAGCCACAAGCACTGCGTATGTTATAAGCAGTACTATTAACATGACAGCGTTGAGACCAAAGCTAATTAGGGCTAATAGCGTTGGATCGTTATTGTAAGCAAACCATGATAATAGAAATAGAATAGGGGTGGACCATGCGATAAAGAGTGACTTGCCTGCCGATGCGATAACACTGGTTAAGTCATTGGTTTCCACTATTCGGTTCATGTTTTTCGAGAAACCGTGCCAAATCTCTTCGGCACTGGTATACATGCGTGTACTCATCAGATCATCAGCAAACGCCCAGAAAATCTTAAACCCACGTGTTTTCATTGCTTTAGCAAATGCGAGATCTTCAGATATCTCAGAGGCAACCACAGTATGTCCTTCTACAGCTTGGTATGCGCTGGTTTTAAACAACATTGCTTGGCCGTTGGCAATCGCTTCTTCTTTTTCTGGATCGTTTGATTCATGAAACTTCATATAAGAGGCGATAGATAAAAATAGGCCCGGTAACAAGTTCTTTTCAGCGGCAGAAACCATGAGCTGGCGAGGATTGAACGAAAGTAGATCAATCTGTTTTGTTAAAGCGAAATCCATAACGCTTTTTAACATTCCTTTCTCTGAGTTAGTATCGGCATCAATAAAGAAGATATATTCCCCATTTGCTTGTAAAGCGCCGGCCATGCAAGCATTACTCTTGCCGATCCAACCTTTGGGCAGTGGCCGACCACTGATACAACGCGCGTTGAAATGACTATTAGACATCAGTGATTCAGCGACTTCACGGGTACCATCTTCAGAGAAGTCATCAACAACAATCACTTCAAGTTTATCTATTGGGTAGTCTTGTTCAAGTATGCTACCAAGCGAGACGTTAAGGTTGTGCTCCTCATTACGAGCAGGGATCACGACAGTAACACTCGGCCAGTTAACTCTAGAATGTTCGCCTTGTTTTATGTGTACCCTGTGCCCAGCTAAGATACCAAGCTTGATTAAAAAGACGACCACCCCAATTAACGAAAGGATAGTTAAAGCGAGTAAAACCATAAATAAAACCTGTTTGACCTAAATTATTCACAACCTAAATGCTAAGACTAAACACTTTTGCTGAACTTCAATTGACTGGTGTTTAATTAAGTGCAAATAAGTTTGACGTTTAATTAAAAAGGTATTGAAATGTAGGCACTATTGACTAGGTAGCTAAGGTGTTACGTGATAATACGAGCATTGCTCCTAACGGATTTGTATTTTCTATTAATCACACTCACCTTTTTTCATTATTGTCTCGCGATGGTAGGTGAGACAGGTAAGATTGGCATTTGGGTATGACGTCATGTGGTGAGTTACTGGCTTTTATCGAATAAATATTTTTCAAATTGTCGCCTTTTTCGAGGGTTTGGCGTCTTATTATCCAGTACATGGTAGTACATCATTGTTGGCAATAGAGAAAATCCCACTGGTCAAACCTCAGTTTGATCTATATTATTCACCGCCCAAATGGTGCGAGCAGATTTTTTTAATGAAAAGCAATTGACTGCTGTTCAATTAAGTATCTGTTAAGTATTGGAATGTAATGATGCCCGCGCGATGACCATGGAAGGGGTTTACTAGATAATTGAGATATAATTTTGAAAATAAAAGTTTTACTGCTAATTGCCACTTTCTTTACTTCAAAGGTTTTTGCACAAGAATCTTTTTTTCCAATTTGGGGAAGTGAAGCAGAAAAGTTAGGTCATACACTGCCAAAGCCTTATGGTTTCTCTGTGTCATATATGGACATGAGTAATCCTATTACGGTGAATAGCATCAATCTTACAGGGCACCCAGTATTGGAAGCTCTTGATGTTGATGCCAATCATGCTGATTTTACAGGCTCAAATATCACGTTTCGTGGTGATGTTTGGGTTTTCCCATTCATGAACGTCTACGGCATTCTTGGCTATACACAAGGCACAAGTAAGGCAAGGATCAACTCGGTTAGCTGTGATCATGCATCTGTACCTGGTTTAGGCAACAAAGCGCTATGCCGTTTGCTTGATTCTGTTGGTGGCGAATTACCTGACAGTGCCATGTTTGAGTTGGATATGGACGGTGGTACCTATGGTATTGGTACGACGTTAGCTGGTGGTGTTGGTAACTGGTTTGCATTACTCGACATGAATTATACCTATACCAGCATTTCTGCAATTGATGGCAACATTAAAACATTTGTTGCTGCACCACGTGTGGGGTACCGCTGGGAATATGGTGGTGGTCGTGAACTTCGAGTTTTCACTGGTGCGATGTATCAAGATGTACAGCAATACTTGTCTGGTGATCTAAAAAGCTTAGGGCTACCTTCTGCCTTAGAGCGAGTTATAGATGAACTAGCCCCTGACGGTAAATTTGAAGTCAGCCAAAGCGCAGATGAAAAATGGAACGGTGTCGTAGGTTTTCAGTACGCCTTTAACCGCGATTGGGATGTCTTGATGGAAGCGGGCTTTGGCCCACGAGAAACATTGTTCTTTGCTGTAAGTCGCCGATTCTAAGTAGATATTCATGATGAAACGTATTGTTCCTATATCGATTTTGCTCTTTTCTACGAGTGTGTACGCTGATCAAGATTTAACACCTTATCAGCGTTATCAACAGTGGCTTAATAATATGCTGCTTGAACTCGGTGCTGATGGTCAATTTAACCCTGATAAAGGGGTAGATTGGAGTGTTATGCCAGGGCCGTTTTATACGCCAGAGAAAGAGTTTGGCATTGGTGTTTCGGCTGTTGGTTTATATCTACCTGACTTGAATGACACTGTTTCTCAGCCAAGTTCAATAACGATTAATGGTTTCGGTTCGATCAACGGTGCTTACGGGATCGCAGTTAGTAATTCGAATTATCTTAAGCAAGACAAATACCGGATTTTTGTTAACGCTGAAATCATTGATTCTCCTGATATTTTCTATGGTGTTGGGGTTCAAGCCGGCAGGAACAATTCAAGGGTTGATTACGACCGTCGTACTTACGCAGCTTCCATGACTGGGCTGGTGCGGGTTTTACCTAATACGTATGTTGGCGGCGGGTTTGAAATTTCACAAAATGAAGCGTCCAAGGTAAAGCAGCAAGAGCCTGATAATAGTTGGATTGGCCAAGATATTGCGGATTTTCCTGAGAAGCAATACAACGCAGGGATGATGCTGACGGTATCTTATGATTCTCGTGATTTCGCCTTAAATGCTTCTGAAGGGCGGTTAGTTCAGCTTGAATATCATAACTTCAATACAGCGTTTGGCTCAGATAATGACTTTGAGCGTGTTGGCTTGAATTATAGCGAATACTACTCACTTTCGGCTATTCCTGGTGTATTAGCATGGCAAACCCGATTCGAGTCTAATTTTGGTGATGTAAGCTGGGATCAAATGGCATTGCTTGGTGGTGCTGAAGCATTACGTGGCTACGAGCAAGGACATTACCGCGATAAAAACATGTTGTTATCTCAAATAGAGTATCGCCAGCCTTTATCTGGCCGTCATGGCATGGTGTATTGGGTTGGTGCGGGTACGTTGGCCGATGAATTTGATGAAATTGGTCAAGACAAATGGCTGACTTCTGTTGGCATTGGTTACCGATTTGAGATCAAACAACGCGTTAATTTACGTCTGGATATGGGCTTTGGTAATGACCAAAGTGGCTTTTATTTTGCCATCAACGAAGCGTTTTAATTATTATGAAAAATGTCTTAGTTCGATTACTCCTTATGGTCTCCGTAGCGTTATTTATTAACGGTTGTACGACGAGCACTTGGTCTACTTATGCAATACCTGATGAGGCAGATGTCGCTAGTATGCTCAAGGGTAAGCCACTGACGCCTGAAACTTGGCATCTTGATGAAGCAAGTTACCCTAACTTTTCTGTACCTCAGAACGTACGTCCATGCTGTGCATTTGGCGATATGCAGAAAGTTAAATTAGGGCCTATTCCAATTCCTTTTTTTCGTCTAAACAATGTGGTCGATATTGATGATCTTGGACCACATAAATTTGCAAGTGGTATTTATTATTACACCCCGTCATCAGCTTCTGCGCTGAGTATCGGTGGTAGCGAAAATAATGGTTTACTCTATGCGAAGCATGGTGGATTTATCGATCTTGCCCATATACGAGATACCGCAGATGATACAATCGCGCTATTTTTTGAAATTTTGGCGAATTTGGGCAATGCTCATCGTATTGAATTACCCGCAGAGCTTGGACCTCGTTATATCGAACTGAAAGCTTTTGATACAAGCACATTAAACGATGAACAAAAATGGCAGCTATCAGCGCATTTAGCGGCAAGACTTGCTTATTTCAAAGCCGAATCGCATGAAATTGCACAGTGGCATGGTTATAGCAGCTTTAGTCGGTGGCCTGAGACTATATCGGCATACTCAATTGAAGATTTGTACTCCAACATGCTCGGTGCAAAGTTGACGTTAGCATTGATTCAACAGCGTAAAATGCTAAGTGAAATCCAATATAATCAGAATTTAACACTGTGGTTGAATGCATCATTACGCGAGTTAGGCGCGGTTGACAAATCACAGGCTAAAGACGTGTTATCGGCGGTTGATGGAGTATGGTGGTCATCACAAGAAGCGATACCTAATAAGTATATGGTACTCAAGCGACATTACGGGTTAGGGGATCATCAGGCGCCATACCTTTTACCGCAAGTGCTGGCGGGGGATGATCAGAGCTCAGATATGTTTAAGCTCGCGACATCTTCACCAACAGTATTGTCGTTGCCTGCAATGGTAGAGGGATTGGATCTTGATAAAATAGCATTACTGGTATTAGAAATTGCGCCTGATTATGCGCCCACATTTTCACACATTCCAGAAGCGATATGGTCAGACAGGATCGACCATACTCAATTTCCATTAATTGCTGAATATGCAGAGCAACAAGATCGTATTGATCTGGAAGCCTTAGGAGCTATCGGTGAATAAATTAATGTTGAACAGCAAGGATTATCGCCCAGTTATTCTTTCCTTATTGTTTCTTGGAGTCGCTGGTTGCTCGACAGTTAATCAATATGATGATCTGACCGTGGTTAATGTGTCAGAGCCAGAGCTTCAATCACAGCATGGACTCCACACGCAACAAGATCTCCAGACACAGAAAGAGCAGGGGCAATTCTTAGGAGAGAAGCCTAAACTTGCAATCGCGTTTGGTGGGGGGGCTTCACGTGGGATGATGCACCTCGGAGTGATGAAAGCACTTGAAGAAGCGGGTATTAAGGCTGATATCGTTACGGGTACATCGGTTGGCGCTATTGCTGCGACGCTATACAGCAGCCATGATTATGAGGAAGTTGAACGGAAGATGTTTGAATTCTCTGAACATCAAATCGTTGATTTCAACTTGTCCCGTAAGGGGTTAATTAAAGGTAAAGCACTCGCAAAGTGGGTTAACAAGCAATCTGGCTATGATGATATCAGCGATCTTCCAATACCAACGGGGATTGTCGCGACGAATTTGACCCAGCAACAAGCCGTTATGTTTACTGCGGGTGATATCGGTGAAGCGGTGCAGACTTCATCAAGTGTTCCTGGGGTGTTTGTACCGATTTATCATAATAGCGATATATTGGTTGATGGTGGTGTATTGTCATTAGTCCCTGTTTACGCAGCCCGTCAGTTAGGTGCTGATATCGTTATTGGCGTTGATGTATTCTGTAGTTTGCCACCGCCACTGAAATATACTGCTGTTGATACCATGGCAAACACATTCTGGGTTCAGAGCTGTATTGCAACCAAGGACGAAATCGAAAGTGCTGATATTGTATTATCGCCAGTCTCGCCTGATCCGAGCTTGATTAACTTTGGTGGGACAAAAGAGCGTGAAGCGGCAATGAATGTCGGCTATGAGGCAATGAAGAAAGCGTTGCCCGAGCTAATGGAACTGTATCAATAGCGAAGCTTCATTAGCTAAATTAGAGATGTTGAAGTTTAATGCTAAAAAAACGATGAGGCTTTCACCTCATCGTTTTTTTATATGGCTTGAGCGTAGTGAATCTTATTTAAATTCAGCACAGCGCATGCGGTTCAGCACTGCCATAACCTCAATGGTACGAGGTTTTGCAATGTCACCATAGTTAGGCATTGAACGGAACCATTCATCATTTGAAAGCATCATTTCAAATGCTTTGCTTGGTGATTTTTCCCAGCCTTTGATTTGTGCCATCTGGAACCATAGCCAGCCAATTGCGTGTAACTGGCTTGAATCAGCAACTTGCTCAAGTGCTTGTAAATTGACAAGCTCACGGCCAAAGCGCATTGATGTTTTGCCTTTAACCTGAATACGGAATTTACCTTCGTCAAGTAACGTTTTCAGGGCCGCACGGTTAAGCTGGCGAGTACGTGGGCGAGTGATCACTTCTGTGCCTTCAAGCTGACGGCGAGTCGGGTGAGTTTCAACCACTTCTTTCGCTTTTGCTGTTACATCAACAGCTTGATAGTTATGCATCTGAATAACGGTATCTGCGACATCAAGGTAGTCACCAGAACCACCCATTACGAGTAATACCGACACACCAAGTTGATCACGTAGCAGCGAAATTCGGTCAACAAGCGGCGTAATTGGCTCATCGTTTTTCGCGATCAATGCTTGCATACGCTCATCACGGATCATGAAGTTTGATGCTGATGTATCTTCATCAATAAGTAACGAATTAGAACCCGCTTCAATTGACTCTTGTAGCCATGACGCTTGTGATGTTGAACCCGATGCATTTTGGGTTGCAAACATACTGGTATCTTTACCCATCGGCAGATTGCTGATGTAAGGGGTAAGGTCGACATTGTGTACACAGCGGCCGTCTTCAGCGCGAATTTTCGAGGCAGTTTCGTCTGCAACAATGTACTCACGACCATCACCCGGAATATGATCGTAGACAGAGTTCTCAATTGCATTTAACAGCGTAGACTTCCCATGGAAACCACCACCAACAATCATGGTAATGCCTTTCGGTACGCCCATGCCGCGGATTTTACCTTTATGTGGTGCTTCAAGTTCAACCGCTAGGTTATCTGGGCTTACAAATGGCACTGCATCGGCTAGTGGTAATTCACTGTTACCGGCTAGACGAGGTAAAACACTCCCGTCAGCAACGAAAGCCATTAAGTTCTTTTCATCAAGTTGGCGACGTAGTGCAACTTGATCTTCAACTGTCTCACAATGGCGTTTAAGCTCATCCATTGGCAATTCGCGGGCGATGGTTGCACGGCGAATGATTTTTGGCATTGTGAATGTAAGTAGATTAGCTGTTTTTTTCGCAATAATTGTTCTGCCGTCTGCTGGCAGGTTTACACGAAAACGCAGCTCAAGGGCATCATCGTCGAATACGACAGCAGTACGGTCAATAACCGTTTGGCCCGGACGGTCAATTTGAATGTCGTTAATCTGCTGAGCGAGTTCAGCAAATTGACGTGCAATAAAGTCACGAGCTGCACGCTGGTAGTCAGCAGATTGATCTTTAAGCCATTCTAGATCAGTTAAAGACCATTTACGGCGTGCACGAACTCGGGATGCTGGCGCATAAGGGTCAGCCTGAGTGATATCGATGAAAAAATCGAAGTCAACGAAGTGATATTCACCGCGAAGGCTGGTGTAGCTGCGGTAATTGTGACGGTCAATTTTATGTAWCTTTGCTTCGAGTAATTGCATGATGCCTCGATATCTTCATTGTAAATTCCGGGGAGCGGATTTTACACTAATCCACCCCATTAAGCATACAAAGTTTGTGCTTTGGCGCACTAAAAGCGTGTATTTAGTTAGAAGATGAATAAATGCTTAGGTTATAGGGGGATATTCCACCTAAGTCTAATTGAACAACATGTGCTTTTACGGTTTATTAAGGCTTTAAATATTAGTGGTAAGGGCGTTTTATGTTAGCAACCGGAATGTTTACTGTTCAGATGGCTTTGTTGGTGGTTGGTTTAGCAATGGTTACCGTCAGTATCGCCCAGTATGGGAAGCGCACTCATGACTGGGGCGGCATCGTGAAGATGTTTTATAAGCGTGTCGAAATGACCACGGGTGAATATAAAAGCTATCGGTTAGGTATCGCACTGCTTGTCATTGGTGTGGTGATCCGCATTGTAAACTTAACGTTCTGGCCTGTTTAGTTCACTATCAAATAATCAGTAGCGTTGCAGGGCAAGTTACTGTTGCTCGATAGTTACCGTTGAACGATAGGCGATAGCTTACTCGCGTGGCAGTGGTAATGTCAGCTCGACACACAGGCCACCAAGCGTACTTTTCGATAGTTTAAGGCCTCCTCTGTAGCTATGCGCCAGTTCACTTACGATGTTAAGGCCAAGCCCTGTTCCTGGTGTTGTTTCATCTAGCCTAACGCCACGTTTTATTGCTGATTCATAAGCTGCGCTGTCAATGCCTGGGCCATCATCTTCAATCAGCAACTTAATTGTCTTTTTATCCCCATCAATTTGGTGAATACGAACAAGGTTATTTGCCCACTTATAGCCATTTTCGATTACGTTGCCGATGATTTCATCGAGATCTCGCTTTTCTATAGCAACAATTAACTCACTGTCGAGCTCGTTCACCAGTACAACATCACGGTGTGCATAAACTTTATCCATCGCCATTGATATGGCATCAACCCGTGCAGAAGGGGCTGTCTTTGCCGCTAGAATGTTCGCAGCACCCGCCATACGAGCACGGCCAAGGTGATATTCAATCTGTTGTTGTAATTGTTGGAGGGTAGGCTGCAACTTCGATTGTGCAGGTTCAGGTAATTGCTCAACGTCGTTATTGAGCACGGCAATCGGGGTTTTTAAAGCATGAGAAAGATTACCAGCATGGTTTCTTGCTCGTTCTAGGATCTCTTGATAGTGAAAAAGGAGTGCATTGAGATCATCAACAACCGGACGGATCTCTTTTGGGTAGCTACCTGACAGTTCTTTTTCTTCACCGTTACGAACCTGCTTTAATTTCGTCTGCAGTCGGAGGAGTGGCCATAGCGACCAACTAACCTGTAGCGTGATAAGCATAAGAATCCCACCAGACATAATAGCCAATATGACCCAAAAGCTTTTTGTTAGTTGGTGAAGTGTATTTAGTAACTGATCTTGGTTTGCTGCAATGGTTAATTCAACCGGTTCATCAACTTCCGGCAAATAGAACTCACGCTTTACGGTAAGCAAAGACTGCTCGTTTGGGCCCTGAAAACCGCTGTCTTCATCACCTGTTATTTTTGTATCCCACAGAGAGCGAGAGCGAATTTGCGTGTTGTTAACGCTTAGGCTCCAGTACAAGCCGCTATAAGGTTGTTGAAAGCGAGGATTCGATATTTTTTGTGGAAGGCTGAGTTTACCTGTTGCATCAACATCAACCAGCGCCGTTAGCTCATCAAGGTATAAGTAGAGCTGGTGCTTTTCTTGTTCAACCAAATAATCTTTGATGAAGCTTGGAACGATGTAACCTGCAGCAAAAGTGATCAACAGCAGCCAAACTGATGACGAAATCAGTAGGTGGCTGCGAAGGCTAGATTGTGTTGATAGGGTGGGCTTAATCGGCATTTATGCGATATCCAAGCCCACGAACTGTTTTTATTACGTCACTGCCAATTTTGCGGCGTATACGGCCGATAAACACTTCAATGGTGTTCGAGTCACGGTCAAAATCTTGCTTATAAATATGCTCAACGAGTTCAGTTCGTGAGATAACTTTATCCGCGTTATGCATCATGTAAGAAATGACTTTAAACTCAAGCGCAGTTAGTTCAATACATTCGCCATTGTGCATAACTTTAGAGCTACGAGTATCTAAACTGAGGCCACCCACTTGAATAACAGGTGAAGCGTTACCCGTTGAACGGCGCAGCTGTGCACGTAAACGAGCAACAAGTTCCACCATTTGGAAAGGCTTGGTTAAATAGTCATCAGCGCCAGCATTGAGTCCCTCCACTCGCTGCGTGAGCTCATTTCGAGCGCTCAAAATAATCACAGGCGTCGACACATTTTCGTCTCGAATCCCTTTGAGTACGGTTAACCCATCTAATTTTGGTAAACCAAGATCAAGAATAATAGCGTCCCAAGGCTCAGAGGTTGCACGGTATAATGCATCAATACCATCAGGGGACAATTCCGCTACCCAACCATTACTTTCTAAACCGGCAACAATTTGTTCGCCAAGTGTGACTTCATCTTCAACGACAAGTATTTTCATTCAGATACCTTGATGACATTTTCGAGAGCGCGACCTTTAATTTCAATAATAGAAAGTGTTCTGGCTTCATATTCTACTTTGACAATGTTGTTGTTCGGGTCGATAAGTTTTAATTCATAGATCCAGATATCATCATCCTCTTCAAGCTCTACCTTTATAATTCGGCCTCGAAGTTGTTTGCTAACGACTTCCTGAAGCGCCGAATAGGGTTGAATGAGCCCCTGCTGGACAGCCTGCATAACGTCATCATGGTCTTCATCAATTTCAAGCTCAACGCTAGCGTTAGCTTTCGACGTAACTAATAAAGCCAATAAGAATAGGGTAAGAATTTTTCTGGATATATTCATAGAATTAATTGTAATGCATTGTACGTGAACCGAAAATGAATATTATTGGTGATAAAGTACTCGTTTGAACTGTAGCACATACAAAATTTATTCTTGATCACAAAGTAACTTAAACCTTCACATTATAATCGGCGCCAACGTGACGTATTACAAGGATTATTATGCAGCTGTCGTTAAAGTCGAAACTTCTTCTTTCTAGTTTTGCCGCAATTTCAATTACAGCCATTGCGCTGGGTGGATTTTCGTATCAATCAATGAAGGCGCAAGCCTGGCAATCAATTCAAAGCGAGAGTACTAATACTTCCATTGCCGTGACAAAAGGGATTGGTGATTGGCTTGGTGATAAGCAAGCAGCAATCACTGGTATGGCAGATATAATGCGCAATAGCGCCGAGCCAGATATTGTTAACCATTTGAAGCAAACATTAACTTCTGGAAATTTCAGTCTTAGCTTCTATGGTAACCAGCAAGGGGAGATGTATCGTCATGATCCATCATTAAACCGAGCGGGTTATGACCCTCGTACTCGCGGTTGGTATCAAGACGCTCAAGCTGCGCGTAATGCCGTTGTAACTGCACCGTATGTTAGCCATACCATGCAAACATTGGTTGTGACACTGGCTGAACCGGTAATGCAAGGTGGTACTTTGGCGGGTGTTGTAGGTGCTGATCTTGCGCTGGGCGATTTGATGAAAGATGTGCTTAACGTGCCTGTACTAGGTAACGGTTATGCCATGCTACTTGATATGAAGAATCAAGTTATTGTCGCTCACCCAAACGAAAAATTTCAATTAAAGCCTATTTCAGAGTTGGGGTTAACAACACAAACACTGCAGTATGAAACCAATCGAGGTGATGGCTTCTTCTTCAGTGACTTTGACGGGAAAGAACGTGCCGTTGCTGTACAGCAAGTCCCTAACTCTGGCTGGGCTATGGTTATGGTGATGGACCGTGAAACCCTTGAAGCGCCAATTGTTGAAACACTGGTTGAACAACTCTTAATTGGCTTGGCTATTTTAGTATTAGTCTGCGGCTTCATTGGTTGGCTGGTTCATCGACAGCTGAGCGAGTTGAACAAAGTGTCAGTAGCATTAGCTGATATCGCTAACGGTGAAGGTGATTTAACCGTACGTATTGATGTTAATACGCAAGATGAAGTGGGTAAACTGGCTGAGAGCTTTAACCAGTTTGTTGCGCGCCAACATATTATGGCAAGTAAACTGCGTGATATTACGGTTGAATTGAATCGCAATGCGGCAGATGCTGCAACATCAGCCACTCAGCGCAGCCATAATATACGTCATCAGCAAGATGAAATCACAATGGTTGCCACTGCGGTAACGGAAATGGCAAGTGCCACCCAAGAGATTGCAGGCAATGCTGAAAATACAGCGAAAACCGCAGAGCAAGCTGTAACACTTACCGCAGAAGGCCATAGCCAAGTTGGTCAAAGCCAACAGTCGATTGGTAACCTTGCAAGCGAAGTCGATAGTGCCGTGGGTATTATTGAAGATCTGAACGAGCACGCGCTTAAGATTAGCATGATCCTTGCGACGATTCGTGATATTGCCGAACAGACCAATCTATTGGCGCTAAATGCTGCAATTGAAGCAGCACGAGCGGGTGAACAAGGCCGTGGTTTTGCTGTTGTGGCGGATGAAGTACGAGTGTTATCTCAGCGTACACATACTTCAACGGAAGAAATCCAGACGATGATCGAAACACTTCAATCAACCACCAAGCAAGCTGTTTCAGTTATGAATGACAGCCACCACTTAGCTGAAACCAGTGTTCAAGACGTTGATGGTGCTGGTGAGCGCATTAACAACATTGCCAGTGAGATTAATGTTATTAGTGATATGGCAACGCAAATTGCGTCAGCGGCAGAAGAACAATCGAGTGTAACGGCAGAAATCAGCCGTAATACGGAAGGTGTTCAAGAAGTAGCGAATCAAATGGCTGTGGAAGCTCAAGAAGCGGCACAACAAGCTGAAGGTTTGAAGTCACTTGCTGATCAGCTTGAATCTGAAGTTAAACGCTACAAGCTATAAGACAGCTTGTTTAGCAAATTAATAAGTTAAGCCACCCTGGTTATATAAAGCAACTTAAAGGGTGGCTTTATTATTTTGCCTGTTTATACATTTGGTGATGGTTAAATCTCGGGTGTAGGCCGTATACGAATATAACGAGCAAAACGAGGAATGCCGCTATTGGTAAAACCGTTGTACCGAAATTGAATAATACTGCCTAATGGGGGAGGGCTTCCTCTTTCCGCATCACTAAACCCAGAACCAATCTTGAACTTAATATTGTTCGCGGTAAGCACCCAAACTGACCCAAGTTTCCCTTTGTACTTGCCTTCTCCTTCCACATAGCCAATGACTGTTGCTTCGCTATCATGATGGTTTTTTAGCTTAAAGAAACCGTCCGTTTTACCTGGACGGTAGTCGTTAGCCTGGTGTTGAAGCATTAAACCTTCACCACCTTTGTTTTCAACCTCATCTAACAACTTGAGAAGTGCATCTAAGCTGGCTATTTGCTGCTGTAAAATCACATGAATATATGGTGATTCTAGAGTAGGTATTTGTTGTGAAAGTGCTTGGTAGCGTATTTTGAATGGCCCTTTTATGGAGGGTGAATCGAATACATGAAAGGTCACCTGCCGCCATAGCTCATCGCTTGGCACATCATCTAAGACTATTTTGCTCAATGCTTGAAACTGACCCCGACCAAGCCAAAGCTCTCCTTCAAAGCTTCGATTTTTAGGGAAATTGGCCGTAAACCATTTGGGTGCATGAATGAGGTTTCCACGACGAGTTTGTAGGTTTTCGCCATTCCAGTGAGCACGAATCCCATCTAACTTTTCACTCACAAGGTAGTGGCTAAGATTCTCTAACTTTAAGTCAACAGAGCTCAAGTCAGCAGGTGATAGAGCGGTTGAGCGCATGATGTCGGGCGTAGACCCTGAAATAGCATGGAAAGGACTAAGTAGTAACGCCAATGTACCAGAGAGCCGGCTCAGCCGTAGGGCACCATTAATGATAAACGACATAGATTAGATACTTTTGTGGCTAGTAATTCTGGCTAGGCTGTCAGGTTTAGTACGGCGAGTACAAAGCTATCTAGCCGAGATCATGATATTGCGAGAAGCTATGCCAAAACATGTAATTACGAGCACATTAAAGAAGAATAATTGCGATAGGAATCTATGGTAGTTAACCAAGAAAAGCGAGTTAGCTTTATTGTCTGTAAAGGTTCAGTATGAATGTATATTACGCGACCAGAATTGCTAACTGTGAACTCACTGAGTCAATATGAAAGTTGGGCTGGATCAAAGCTGACGATTTTTCTTTTAACTTATTAACTCACTAACTACTGTTTTCACATTAATTTTGATATAAACATGACATAGTATATAGGCGTATGTGTAGCATCTTAACCAACGGTTATAACCTGTTTGGTTGTTGCATGGCTTCAGCCGACTTAAGTGGATAGATAGATATGACATCTTGGAAAGTTTCATTAGTTGCAGGTTTAGTCGTTGGTAGCTTGTTGGCCACGGCGGTTTGGAATCGAAATCCGGGCCCAAGCCAAGAAGATTATGACGCTTTAAAACAGAAAAATGCACAACTTGTTGAAGATAAACAAGTACAGCAACAACGCTACGAAAAGCTTGAAACTCAGTCAGCGATAGATCTACAAGCCATGGTTCTTAAGCTTGAACAAAAACAAGCTGATTTAGATGCGCAAAAAATTGAGTTTGAAAAGCAGCTTAGCTCAATGAAAAAAGAACAAAAGACCTTAACCGTTACGAAGAAAAAACTTGATACTAAAGTGGTTGAGTTGAAGACAACGGCTGAAAAACAAAAAGTGGTTTTGGATAACTCTAGAGAACTTTATCAGCAGCAATTACGCTTACAGAAAGATATTGAAAAAGCTAAGAAAAGCGTTGCAGATGCAGAAGGAATCGCAAAAGAGTTTAAGCAGGCATGCGATGAATTTAAGTCAGGAACTAGTTGGAACTGGGTTTCACAGGCTGACTGTGACAAATATGAAGCAAGGCTTGATGTTGTTGAGGATAACCAGGCACAGCTCGTAGCTCTACAAGCTGAATTAGACGCTTTGAATCAAAAAATTGAAATTGATGTACCAAAAGTAAAGTAGTCGATATCACCTAAAAATCACGAGTGCGACGAAAGTTGTGCTCGTTTTTTACCTCTTAGAATACAAAATCAATGAAAACGTAATGAACGCTTAGTAATAACTGCAAAGTGGTTTTGATAAGGGGATCTTTCTCGTTTCTGGTGCTCTTCAGCCTAGCCTTGCTGGAGGAATTATCGTTCATAATAAATCTATTGAAGACTTAGAGTCATTAGTAAGAGATGATCCTTTTGTTGCTGAAAATATTGTTGTTCCTGAAATTATCGAAATCAGTCCATAAAAGGCTGATGTTCGAGTCAGCTTTCTATTAGATTAATAATTTAACGTGTGTCATTATTCCATTTCCAGTATTCTTTGTACGCTAGTAAATGAATCACCTTGATGTATCCTCCGTTTTATATCAACGGCAGTAAATTAGCCTCCATATTGGCAATTTAGAGTCTAGTTTGGAGGTGTTTATAGTTGACGTTATGAGAGATAAATGTAAGCAATGTAATTACGTAATAAAAATTGTGCAGGAAATTCAGAACTTTAAAATCGTTAGCGGTTATTTTTATACACTGGCATTAGTATTGGGTAGTGAGTTAAATGACAATGTTTGCTAAGAATTTTGGTATTTATATAAATATCCGTAATACGTATGTGACGTATTATGGTGGTCGTTAGCACAAGCTACACTTTTAAATTACAGGCATGGAGGTCTGAATTGGAATATTTACTAGAGTATAAAATATCTATTATTGTAATTGGATTGGTTGGATTGTTGATGTTGACTCAATTAGTTATCGTTGATGTCATCGCAATAAAAATGAAGCATGTTCCTGGATATCCAATTGAATCAAATCATAATAAATTTCACTTTCGTGCTTCACGGGCACATTTAAATACAAATGAGAGTATTACTATATTTGTTCTTTTTCTGTGCTTTTCATTTTTATCATCAGCTAGTGCTACCATTGTTAATTACTGTTCATTGGCTTATTTGTTTTCTCGTCTAGGACACATGATATTTTACTATTTTGACCTTAAAGTAGCTCGTAGTGTATCTTTTTCTATTAGTCTTTTAAGCCTTCTTGTTTTATTTCTTTCTTCCTTCGTTGAGTTTCTTGCAGAGCTTTAAATAAGATGATAGCTATGAGGTTAAGAAGGAGCCTCAAAGATTAGTTTTAAAAGTTGATATCAGTTTTAATGCCTTAAAGTTGCTGGTCCAATAATGGGTGTGACGAGGTTGAGGTTTATCTTTGCATCCCCATAGCCTTGGCATAAAGACACGACGGTACTGTACTGATTGAGCTTTATGCGTCTACAGTGTAATCTTTTGTGTGCGGGAACCGATAGCAGGCGTTAGATTAGCGGGTAAAGTATGCGTAAAACGGATAAGAAAATCGATAACCAACTTAGAATTGCATTAACAGCTGTTTGTGAAACGGCCTTAAAAGAAATTGACGGATTCCAATGGATAACCCATATTGCTAATTATTCCAACTTCCCGAAAAGTTTGAGGGTTATTTGTATTTTTAATACCAATGAAGAGCTTTCTACTTTCATGAGTGGTGATGGTGAAAAATCACTCACACTTTTAATTGAGAGCAAGCTGAATACAATGGGTGTCAGATTTAAAAGTGTGGCGGCTCATATCTCATATGATACAGAAGAAAACTGTACAAAAGAAAATAATGGGAACTGGGCTATTAGGTTGGGTTGAATATACAAGTTGTATTTCAGGAATGATAATTCTTAGATGTTAAAAGCTTTATGAGATAGAACTCTGAGGCTTTGGCTAACGCATCTAAGAAGTTATTTCGTGTGTACCGCTATGCTATCATTTATTGTCAGGTCGTTATTTTTTCAACATCAGCGACAGGCTCGAACAGAACTGACATATAGGAGTATGTGAAATGCAAACCCCAAAAAGACCTATTAATATGCATGACCAGTATCATGCTCATGTATATTTCGATAAAGATTCTTTGGTTTTTACTACTGAGTTATGTCATGAGGTAGGTGAAAAATTTGGTTTAAAAGTGGGTAGAGTACACCAAAAGGCTGTTGGCCCTCATACTAAATGGAGCTGCCAAATCCTATTTGGTAATGAAAGCTTTGATGACTTAATTCCTTGGTTAGATACTCATAGAAAAAATCTAAGTGTGCTTATTCACGGAGTAACAGGCGACGACTTAGCGGATCATACAAAATATGCGTACTGGCTGGGAGACTCGGTTGAATTAGATTTGAGTGGCTTTTAGGAGTCTAACAAAGCGATTAAATTAAGTTTAATCGCTCGTATATTGGAGCTCATCAAGTAGGCTAAGAGTGGATAATGAGCTGCCCGTCTTCAGTCGTTACAAGGCTAGCTTTATCTTGATCGATGAGTTGTGCTGCATAAGACGGTGTGACTGCTTGAACTTCACCTTTTGCTTTAGTAGCTAAAGCTTCCCACGCGTGGTCTCTATATTTTCCTGTCTGGGTGTATTGGATGAGTACTTTCATAGTTTCGTATTCCGGTGCGATTGACGTGCTACTAACATTAGTGTGTTTGTGCCAGTTGCGCACCTGTTAAATATGAAACATAAGTTTAACCAAATGGTTTGGACGCTTCGGGTGAAATGCTGGTAAGTAATGAGGTTACTGCAATACGTATTTAGTAAGAACGTTACACATAACAAGGTGCTGCAACCGACCTCCGGCGGCTGAGCGCGGCGTTATGTGCAAGGAGTGTACGAAATATGAATATTGGAATATATATATACGATAATGCTGAAGTTCTTGATTTTTCAGGACCATTTGAAGTATTAAGCACTGCAAAGCGATTGGAAGATAATAATTGGAATATATTCTTGGTTGCTGAAGAACGTCGTATTATCCAAGCCCGCGGAGGGTTTCCGGTTCAACCTCATTTTGCTTTTAATTCTCACCCTGATATTGATGTTCTAATCGTGGTTGGTGGCGTGCATACAGAAGAAGTGAAAAATTCAAATGTAGTATCGTGGGTTTCACAGGTTGCAAGTAAATCCCAAAGGGTCCTATCAGTTTGCACTGGTGCTTTTATTTTAGCTGAAGCTGATTTGTTAAATGGTTTAACGGTTACTACACACTGGGAAGATATTGCGGATCTTAAAGCAGACTACCCAGCGCTAAACGTTGTTACTAACCATCGTTGGGTTTCTGATGGAAAATATATCACCTCAGGTGGAATCTCAGCTGGAATAGATATGAGTCTGCATTTAGTATCAGAGCTTGCTAACTTAGATTTAGCTGAAAATACTGCCAATCAAATGGAATATCATTGGCAAAAATGTACATAACAAGTTGTTTAAACGGGATAAAATCAGTTGCTAGAATTGAAAACAATCGGGTTGTTCTTTGTCACGGCAATCGCAGAAATATTGGGTTGTTACTTACCTTATCTCTGGTTAAAAGAGGATAAGTCGGTTTGGCTCTTACTACCAGCAGCATTCTTCCTGGTACTATTTGCATGGTTACTATCTCTTCATCCTACTGCTGCGGGTAGGGTTTATGCCGCGTACGGTGGTGTCTATATTTTTGTAGCAATACTTTGGTTATGGGTAGTTGATGGTATTCGCCCTACTTTATGGGACGTAGTCGGCGTATCAGTTGCACTGTTAGGAATGGCAATCATAATGTTCGCGCCCAGAACCACATAACAAACTGCTCAAGAGGGATTCATAAGTGGCAGGCGTTAGGCAATTCATGAAAATGGACAGTAAGGAAAAACGATGTCTGAATATACTGCTGAAATTCGATGGAATCGTAGTAAAAATGAAGTTTTTAGCGACAATCAATATAGTCGCGGTCATATTTGGGAGTTTGATGGTGGTGCAACTGTTTTAGCATCATCTTCACCTCATGTTGTTCCATTACCATATTCAGTTGAAGCCAACGTCGATCCAGAGGAAGCTTTTATAGCAGCCTTGTCTAGTTGTCACATGTTGGTATTTCTCTCAATTGCAGCCAAACGTAAGTATGTAATTGAAGAATATGTCGACAATGCTCTTGGTTTAATGGAAGAAGATACTGATGGAAAAACATCAGTGACAAAAGTAACTTTACGACCGCACATCGTATTTTCCGGTGAACGACAGCCAACTTATGAGCAACTAGAGAAAATGCATCATATGTCCCATAAGAACTGTTTTATTGCAAATTCAGTCAAAACAGAGGTGACGACTGAGATAATTGCTTAGTATCAAGCTTGAAGAAAGCCCCAAGTGATTATATTGCTGGGGCTTTTCGTTTTAATCGAGGTTTATGGATGCCTGCCATCAGGAATTTTTAAACGAAGACCGGATTAGATTAGTTCTCGTTGCCGAAGTTGTAGTGGATGAAGCCTGCCGCTCCAGAGAGCAGAGTCGCGAGTGAAAAAATAACAAATCCCATACGTCTCTCCTTTCAAAGTCAAAACTAAATACCTTGAATCATCATGTCATATCCGGTTCAGAGCCGATAATGACTAGTTATCAATTTATGACTCAATTAGGGGAATGAGTGACCCCTTGTGTAAGTATTTCTTATGCTTGCTTGTCGTTGTTGGCAAAATAGTGCAATTGAGTTGCTTGAATAGCTAATGTAAGCTTGTCTATTACATTGATTTATTTGATCGAAATATAAACATTAGCTCGAAGTAAAGAACATGAATAACCGATATTTAAGTGGCGTGAACAAACTGAATGAACTTGATCCTGATGCTGTTGAAGCGATGACAGAACACTTCAGTGAGGTTTGCCCAGATCTTGCCAGATACACTATCGAATACCCGTTTGGTGATGTGTTACAACGAGAAGGATTAGACTTCAAGACCCGGGAATTGGCCACGATTGCAGCGTTAACGGCGATGGGTAATTGCCAACCACAGCTGAAAGGGCACATAAAAGGCGCAATCAATATTGGCTGCACGCAAAAAGAAATCACCGAGATCATCTTACAAATGTCAGTCTATGCTGGCTTTCCCGCTGCAATCAACGGAATGAATATAGCCAAAGAAGTGTTTGAAGAGCGATAACAAAGCAAAGGCTTTATCTTTGGCCTGTGATCGTTGTGCCAATCTCTTTGCCCAGAGATTGGCACTGATCCCATGGGTGATCACGCAAAGGGTAACGGTACAGACCACAACATCGATTTAAATGGATTCACTTTGGAGTGGGTTGCTAATAGCGATGAGTAGAAACACGATACTGGCGAGTCCAGCCTAAAAAGAGTTTATGCTCCCAGCTTTCATCAGTGCCGTGCAGAGATATAACGATGGGGATAATGCGAATCACCGTCAGGCTTAACAGCGAATAGAGTAATATATTGAGTGATATACCAAGCCAGACTTGGCCAACAACCGCGACACCAAATGTCACCCAAGTTAGCATAACGATTAGCTCTGCAATCCCTTCATTAGCAAGGACTAACTCGTGCGTGTCTTTCTTGGCTACTATGTTCTTCATGATCTATTACCGAATAAACGGCCAATGCGCTTAATACAATGCTCGTACTGAATCCTGAGTAATTGAGACTCTTTTTATGGATGTTAGGGCATTGATTTTTCATCGACTCGTGTAGTATTTGAATATCAAGCTCTAATGTTTTCGCTCTCTTCATCAGTAAAATATGCCAAGGTTCGTGGGTGCTTTGTTTTGAATTTGAGCTTCATCGATTGGAAGTGGGTCGAGCTCAAAGTCACTTTGGGTTTATTTACCAAGTTGACTTTTAAATCGTAGATAAATGGTTTGGTTCTAATTGTCGGTTTTGTCTAAGCTTTATTCTGAATGTGGGATGTTATTTCATCGAAGTCGATTGCTGTAAAATATAACAAACAATTCAAGCTGACAGCCAACACGTGAAATTTTGAGTTCTAAATGATTCTGGTGTAATCGGTGCGTTGCTTTAGGTTCAGGTTTGCGTTGTTCAGCGACTTAATTGTGCGTTAGTAATCTTAACCAGTTACAGGGGATTTAATTATGAAGTCAATTGTTTTTGAAGCACAAAGGCCTCTTAAAGACAGCTATGTTAAAGAGCCTGACTTGGCAATGGTCACCGACCACGCCAAAACGTCAGGTGAAAATGCCGCAGATCCATACCATTTTATCGTTGAACCTATGGATGGGTGTGGTGTTTCGATACCTGTTGGCGTTCATGCTGCTGTCGGAGGAAAACACGACGCTCCGACTCCTGGAGATATACTATGTGCAGCATTGGCAGCCTGCCAAGATTCATCCATTCGTATGGTTGCTAACTTGATGGGCATTGAGTTGGTTGAATTAGAGGTCAACGTAACGGCGACTGCGGATGTGCGAGGGGCGCTGATGATGGATAAGCTAGTTCCAGTAGGGTTTCAAAAAATGACCTGTGAAGTGAAAATGAAGGTAAGTGAAGGGACTGATTCAAAACAGCTAGAGCGGCTCCAGTCAGCTGCAAAGGCATGCTGCGTTGTTCAGCAAACACTTAAGTCACCCCCTTCCGTAGAAACGACATTTACCTCCTAAAACATATACGTATTTGAATTAGGTGTTTATGGCTAATGGTTTAGTATTGTACTCGCGTTGCTCATACCTTACTGTGGCATTATGTTTGCGTTGAACAATTAAAACTGTTTGATAGGAGCATGGAAAATTAGTTTTTGATAAAAGGATACCGATGAGTAATTTATTTTTTAGAAAAGATGGCTCAGCTCAAGGAGTAGCTAAACAGCGCTTGATTGAAACACTTGCTGAATCGGATAAACGCGTCATAAATGATCCTTATGCCGATAGGTTTGTTATAGGTGCTGGCTTGATCAAGTTGATGGGGCATAAGCTAAGCGTCTGGCTAACTCAAAAGTTCGCGCCTGGTTTCCACGAACATTTAATTTCCCGTACGCGTTTCATCGATGATCTGATCAAAAAAAGTGCTGCTAATGGTTCAGAGCAATACGTCATTCTGGGAGCGGGATATGACTCGAGGGCTCATCGGCTTGAACTTCCGCCTTCATTAAAAATCTTCGAAGTTGATCAGCCTGACGTTCAGGCTATAAAACGCTCTAAACTTCCCAAAGAATTACCTAATTCTGAAAACGTCACTTATGTGAGCGTTGATTTCAATCATCAGTCGCTAACCGAACAACTTTTGGCTGCGGGTTTTGATCAAAGTAAATCCACCGTTTTTACCCTTGAAGGCGTCTCGCAGTACATCACTAAAGAGGCGATCTCTTCAACAATTAAAGAACTCGCTGAGCTTACTCAAAAAACAAGTTCTACTTTTTTTATCTCTTACGTTGATGAATTGCTTGAGAAAGAGCCAGAAGCCTGCTTTGGCAAGGGGTACCCTAAAGCGGCGAAGCGAGCGGAGGCAATACAACGCTTATCAGCTAAAGTGGGTGAACCTTGGATATCATTCTACACGGCTGAAGAAATTGAAGCCCTGCTTTCTCAAAATGGTTTCTCATTAAAAGAAAATAAATCTTTGGCAGACCTCAACGCTGTGTACTATGCCCCCGTAGGTAGAACTCTTCCTGAAGATCAAATTTTTAAACTCGAACATTTTGTGATAGCGAAATCTTAGACTGTAAGGAATCAAAATCTAGCAAGGCGTTATGTGTAACCAGAGGAAAAGACATGGAAGTCCAGTTCGTAAAAGGCTTTGACTCACTATTCGCAGAATCCCTCACAAAAGCGAATATGGTAATTACTACCAAGCTCGAGGTATTGTTTGGTATCACAAGCAGTTCTTACATAGCTAGGATGAACTAGATATTTGATCTCTGCTGTAATCTTCATTTTTATCCTTGAGTTTGAATTCAGGTTATGTACATATGTGTTCTAACCAACTGAATTTAATGATAAGGGTGAAATTCATGGAAAAGTTTCAGTTTTTTTGTAAGCCTAATACAGGTCGGAAACAATTTACTTTTTTGAATCCTTCTTCTGATAGCTTTTTACAAGAAAAAGAACAATTACTGTCTGAAGGGTTTGAAGTTGAGGATGACTATATTTATGCAAAGACTGAGTCGGAAGCGGTAGAAAAATTCAAATCAAATTATATTTATGCAACGGAAGAATATGTAGCATCACATCCAGAATCAGGCTTATTTATCTTCTTAAAAGAGTCACTGTTTACACTCATCAAGGTCTTTAGGAAAAAGTAGTTACTTGTTTGTTAACCAGGGCAAAATACAGAGTTGGACTTCCCCCCGATTTAGTGGGCACGCATAATCAATTAGGAGATGGAGGTTTTATGAAACGGAAAGTATCTGAAGATATATTCCTTACACCTTTAAAAAATTCAGATGCTTTAGCTTTGTATGAAGCTGTTGAATTTAGTAGAACAAATTTATCTAAATACATGCCTTGGGAAAAATCTGTTGTAGATCTCACGAGTGCTGAAGTTTATATCGAGAGTCGTTTGAATAGTAGGCTAGAAGGTTCGGAGTGGTTATCAATTAATTTTAAGAATCAATTTGGTGGTGTATTTGGAATAAAGTCAATTGACCGTAGTTTAAAGTCATGTGAACTAGGTTATTGGCTCGCTGATAATGCACGAGGAAATAGAGTAATAGGGCAAGTTTTGGACATTGTAATTCCCTATTTGGCAGATGAGAAAAATGTTCGTGTTATTGAATTCCATTGTTTAGAAAGCAATGTTGCTAGCGTTAAGCTTGTTAAACACGCAGGGGCAAAGTTGAAAAGAAAAATAGAGACCACATTAGACGTACCTAACCAAGCACAATTGATGTGCATATACGCACTAAAAGTACATGCATAACAATGTGTTCAAGAGTGATTCTCAACACTTGACATTTTTAGCTTAAATTGACTTAAGTTTTCAGGCACAATTTTTAGGTTAGGTTAGGTTAGGTTAGGTTAGGTGCTAGCGTTACTCACACCTTAAAGTGGAACCGTTGGTATGTAATAAAATCATTTTAAATCAATTGTATATAAAGCTTAGATGCGTAGGGGATGGACTTTGGTGATGCACAGCATCGATAATTTCTTCTAGTTTTTTAGCTATATTAAGAAATTTATAGTATAACGTACCTTAAATTGAATTAGCCGTAAACTAATTAAAAGGTGTGTTATGAAGCTACTCAAAACTATCGTACTATTTCTCTCTACTCTAGCTTCCGCTCAAGCGTTTGCAGCTAATCACCCTATAGTAGATAAGTGTATTGAACTTGGATTCACTAACCCTAACTTAGTTAAAGAAAAAATTTCTGGCTACCAAGAGTCAGTTGCTCGCCATAATAAGGGCTGGGAAGGGGAAATCTCTCAGAAATCATACAATGTATGCTTAGAGTTTAATGGGCGTAATGATAAGTTTCACGTTCACTGGAAAGACATCAATAAGGGTAATACTTACCAGGTATACTTAGATGCTCTTGCTGAGCGTAACGCAAGTATCGATGCGGAAATTAAAACTTTACGTGATGACTCTGCAGAGCATGTTGCAAAACATAAAGAGTTATTAGAAGAACTTAAAGTAGCTCAAGCTAAGCGTGACGAGTACCTTATTGTTAAACGTCTATACCATCAACGTTTCCACTTAAAGAGCGTTATCGAGCGTGGATCTTTAATGGCATATGGTGCTGTAACTGATCGTGAAGAAGTTGTATTTTACACTACTTCTGATCTACCCCAAGGTAACTACGAAGCTTGGGCTGTGCGTAGCGTCAAGCCAGTACAGTTCGTACGTACTAATGGGTTTACTGTAGAAGTATATACATTCATTGAAGCTAAAGCTGATTCTCCGATGGTTAAGGAATATAAAGCTCTTAGCAAAACTGCAAAAGCTGCTGATGATGCTCGTTATAAATACTTCGTTGCTAACCTAAAGAATCTTGACCGAAATATATCTAAACTAAAGAGTAGGAAATCTCATACACTGAGGCTCAAATAAGGTGTTCAGCAACATAATAAGGCATTTAAGAGTGATTCCTTAGTTCAAGGTTGGGTTTTATGTTGAAGGTGCAACGGTTTAGATATGGTGTCAGCGTGGCACACCTTATTCGAGGCGCTGGCGGTACCCATATAATTTACGTACGATAACTGATCCTTTCCATGATAATAAAGGTTTGTTGCGCGGAAGAGCCTAATTAACGATGAAACACGTCGGTCTTTACGTCGCCTCTGAGACGTCCTAGATAACACAACCCATGTCGTTAACCTTTCTAAATCAGGTATTACGAAATAAGAACTTTAAATTAGCCGCTAAGCCCTATATATATTTCTCTATGCTCATTGAAGACAAAAAGCTCATTACTTTCTTCTGTTTTAGTGATGGCATTATTTGCTAACATTGGAATTAATGAAAAATCAACGCTTTGAAATTGCTGAATCATCTCTATCCAAAGCATTATAACCCAAGGAGAGCTTATGCGAAAAAAGTTGTATCTAATCCCAGGGACAATGTGCACCGAAAAACTGTGGACTGAAATACTACCTTACCTGTATGACTCTCTTGAATTGGTTTATTTGGACATACCGCAAGGTAAGAATTTTGATGAGTTAGCAGAGCACTACCATAATATATTTGGCAGTGATACGGTAAACCTGATTGGTTTTTCGTTAGGGGGCTATATTGCAACATATTACGCAATGTTACACCCTAATCAGATTGAGAAACTATTCGTTATATCAAATAGCCCTACTAATTTGTCGGTTGAGGAGTTAGAACAACGAAGCGATATTCTAAAGTATGTTAAAACATATGGTTACAAAGGGATGAGCCGAAACAAAGTCGCTAGCTTATTAGATAGTAAGAATCAGACTGATCAACTTATAGATTTGATTTTAGAAATGGATAATGCTCTTGGTGAAAGCGAATTTATTAGCCAATACAAATGCACTTCAGAAAGAGTGGATCTTTCCCAGAGCATTATCCAGTTTCCGTTTTATACACACTTATATTATAGCGATAATGATAGCCTGATTAATTCGAAATGGTTAAATGAGCTGGATAACATAAGCCCGAGATTATCACTCATCAGCACATCAGGATCGGGTCATATGTTGCCACTTGAAAAACCTCGTGAGTTAGCTCAGTACATAAATTCTTGGGTAGAGTTATAACGAGGTTGTAAAAATCAAGTAATTGAAGGCTAAAGCAAAGTTACTTTTCTTACCATAGCAGTCTTATTCGATAATCAATGGAGTTTAAATATGGCAATACATCAAAAGGTCGCATTAGGGCTTGGTTCTGGATTACTGGTAGGTTCGGTTGCACCAGTATTACCGAACTTTCAGTTTTGGTGTTTTGTTGCAGGGTTAATCTTAAGTAACTATGCCATGATGACTAAGAGTAAGTAGTTCTGTGGATGAATATCATCATACAGTTGCTTGGCTTTCCTTGGCTAAATTTTGTATCCACTTACCACTTTTTATACGGTAAATAACAGGAATGAGTTTCAATGCTTCTTCCAATAACACCATACTAAATACCAGCTGAATCGGCCATTCAAACCAGAATGCAGCTATCAAGGATAAAGGTACTGCGCCAAACCATTGCGCTATAAAATCAAGCTTCATGGTAAATTTAGTATCTCCTCCACTTTTTAAGACCCCTGACATCGCAGTCATAGTAATAGCACGTAAAATAATGCTCAATAAGATGAATGGGAACAACAGGTGTAACATCTCAATCACTTCTTGCTCTATGCCATTGAATAGCCCAACAATTAAATGACGACTTAGCCATAAAGTAGCAACTAGTATTAAACCTAAGCTTAATGCCGCAACAAACGCCGCTTTTATATATTCTTTCAAGGCATGCTGTTGTTGAGCACCAATTTTTTCACCAATTAAAATACCTACAGCGGCGGCTGCTCCCCAACAAATAGAAGATGTCATCACCTCAATGGGGGCAAGAATAGAGATAGCAGCCAAGGCTGTAGTGCTAATATTCCCGTAAATCATATGGTAGATAAATATGCCACCACTCCAAATAATTTCCCCAGCTATAATCGGTAAACTAATCTGTAGAAATCGTTTATTTTCAGCCCAGGGCAGCACTTTACTAAAACCAGTTAAACTAACGGATAAAATTGGAAGCTCAGCATGAACATAGATAAATAATAATAGCGTTGACGAAATTCTTGCTATTAAAGTTGCCCAAGCAGCGCCCACTAAGCCTAATTCAGGAAATCCCCACCAGCCATAAATCAATAAACAGTTAAAGATAATATTGATTAACATCTCCACTAGAAAAAGATATAACATCACCTTAGGTTTTTGCAGGGCACGAATTGCAGCCCCCCAAATCACTGAAAAGGCACTAATCAGTAAAATAAAAGCAGTAATTTTCATATAACTAGCCGCTAACGCAATCACTACAGTATCCTTGCTCATTAATGTGCTAATAAACTCAGCGCCAAAATAGATCGTAGGTATCAGCAGCAAAGAAAATAAAAGGCTATGTAGCAAGCTGATATGTACAGATTGGTTTATTTTTCCACTGTTTTTAGCCCCATAATATTGCGAACAAAAAATGGCCGTTGCGCCGCCAACACCGATCAATACATTCATCGCAAACCATAAAGTGCGCGCGCCAATACCAGCGGCCGCTACAGTTTCACCACCCAACTTCGACAACATAAAGGTATCTATAAACCCTAGTGATGAAAATAGCACGCTATGCAGTGCTAAGGGCGCCGCTAAAAAAAGTATTTTTTTGTAAATTTCCATATTTCTCTCACAATAAATCAATGTGTATTGACCACTCTACTGATATTTAGGCAATACGAAGCCCTGCTTGTAAACAGTCTGTTTAATATGCTTATTTTCTTATTTAATCGGTTAGGTTGTTATGCTTAAAATAGTGCATTAAGTAGTCGATAAAAGCGGATAAGGCGGCACTACGCTGCAATAGCTGCGGATAAATTAGATAAATATCATTTTTACTAATAAAGTAATTATCTAATACTGGTAATAATTCGCCCGAAGAAATTTTAGGCTTCAACAAATAATCAGGTGCTTTAATGATACCTTGACCATTTAATGCGGCACTAAGCATTAAAAAATGGTTATTTGCTAAAAAAGCGCCTTGTGTTTCAATGGATAGTTTTTTCTCACCATCAAAGAATGGCCACTTAGTCGACATCGGATCCGATAAGCACTGATGCTTATGTAAATCAATGGGGTGCCTTGGAGTACCATGAATTGCTAAATATTCAGGAGAAGCACAGCAGATATGCTGATAACTGAGCAGCTTTTTGGCAATCATATTTTCTGGTGGATTATTGGTGGAGCGGATAGCTAAATCATAATGGCTTTGGGTCAAATCGCGTTGGCTAAACCCAACATCGACCGTAAATCGAATGCTTGTATGTTGCTCTTGAAACTGCTTACATATCTCCGCAAGAAAGCTTTGGCTAAATACTTCTGGTGCTGTAATGGTTAATAAACCACTAACTGCACTTTTTTTATGGGTTAATTCACGCTCTAAATTGATAATTGAGCCATTTATATTCTGCACTTCGGATAAAACTTTCATACCGTCCGGGGTCAAACGAACACTTCGAGTCGACCTTATTAATAAATCAAGACCTAATTCTTTTTCTAATCGAGTGATTTGACCCGATAAATAGCTACGTGAAATATTGAGGCTTTCAGCTGCTTTAGAAAAGCTCAATAGCCTCGCCACTTCACTAAACAAAACATACCTTTCTACTCTCTTATGAAGCTTCAGCATTGTTCGCTCACCCGATCCAAAATGTTAGCCACAGAACAAGAGCAATGCGCCCTCTTATTATTGTAAAACTATATCACACAAAATATAGAGTATTGTTCTTTATAGTGAATTATGAATTTTCGGACTCTACAGGTACTTTAATGAAGCTTTATCGTTGCTTAAGATGACAATCAAAGTGATGTGTTTTTCTCGACAATTTAGGTATGAATTGGGTTTTGTGATTACGGTGTACAAGTTTAGTCTGTGTAAAGCCTCGCCACATTCAGGTGTTATATGTAGGAGTGGATATGGTAACTCTTATAAGCTTATCGCTCTCATTAATCTTAGATAAACTATTAGGTTTAATCTAAGATTTGAACTCCGCCGTAATTTTCATATCTATTCTTGAATTTTAATTAAGGCTATGACCATATTTTACTTTAACTCGCTGAACCTCARGCTAAGGGTAACTTATGTTCGCAAGTCATTTGTTGCAGGTTAGGAATCTATTTTTAGAATTTATGAAATACTATTGTGCAACAGTTCTTGTGCTCGGATTAAAAGGTGAGCTATTTAACTTTGCGCTCAGGTTTTGGTCTGACAATCAAATGTCGTTTTATAGCGGAGGACTCTGGCAAATTACGTTTATTTTATCATTTTTCTTAACTATCTATGTCATGCTTGTTAAATACTGCCCAGAGTAGGGGATAAAAGCCATAGAAGGCTATCAAAAGAGTTATTATGGGGAATAGAGATAAGTGATATATCCAAAGGCTTTGAGAAGAGGTGACAAAATTGGTTTTTTCTCACCGTCATCTCCCGCAACTGTTTTTGCTCCAAATCGCTTTCAACGCGCTAAATCTTATCTTGAAGATCAAGGTTTTGAATTGGTTGAAGGTATGCTTACAGGGCGCTTAGACAGCTATCGCTCAGGCTCAATCCAAGAACGAGCAGAAGAGTTAAATCAGCTTATTCGTGATCCTAGTGTTCGTTGCATCATGTCTACGATAGGCGGCAACAATAGTAATTCCTTGTTGCCATACATAGATTACGATGCGTTAAAAAACGATCCCAAGATAATCATTGGCTACTCTGACGTAACAGCACTGTTACTCGGTATTTATGCAAAAACTGGACTAATCACGTTTTATGGCCCTGCTGTCGTTGCATCTTTCGGTGAATTTCCGCCTTTAGTCGATGAAACACTACAATCATTCCTAGATATATTGTGTTCTCACTCAAACCAGTATCAATACACCATGCCGGAATCATGGACGGACATTAAGGTAAATTGGGAAACTCAGAGTTCTGCAAAACCAGTTTATCCAAATGAATGGAAGTTCATTGGTCGTGGAAAAATCTCTGGCCGTATTATTGGTGGCAACCTCAATACTATGACAGGGATTTGGGGGAGTGAGTATATGCCAGAAATTAAATCTGGAGATATTCTGCTGATAGAGGACTCACTAAAAGGCATAGAAACTGTGGAGCGTTCATTTGCTCATCTTTTGGCTTGTGGTGTATTCGATAGAGTTGGCGCAATAGTACTTGGTAAACATGAATTGTTCGAAGACAAAGGGACTGGGCGTTCACCTTTAGATGTTCTGCTTGAAGTTTTAAATGGCAAGAGTGTTCCAATCTTGTATGGCTTTGACAGTTGTCACACACACCCAATGCTGGTAACACCGCTAGGTATACAAAGCACCGTAGACTTTGATAATCATACCTTCACACTTGAAGGTCAGTGGTTATCAGAAAATAACTAAGCATTGCACACGCCTTAATCTGGCGTGTTGGATTTCGAAATAATCAAAGGTATCAAAATGAAACAAGCGCCCATTAAAGAGTTAATCACATTCGACGATTTTGAGAAGCTAGATATACGCGTTGGAACAATCACAGCTGTTTCGGGCGTTGAAAAATCGAAGAAACTGATGAAATTAACCGTGGATTTTGGCGATCATGTACGTTCAATTCTTGCAGGTATAAAACAAGAACGTGAAAACCCATACGAGATTGAAGGTAAACAAGCCCTATTTGTGGTTAATCTACCAGAGCAAAAAATGGCAGGAGAGATTTCGCAAGGAATGCTATTTGATATTGGGTATGCAGACAAGTTAACGCCTTGTTTAGCGATACCAGAGACGGTGGTACCTAATGGCAGTAGAGCGGGATAGACGTTGTTGTAGGTAAAAATCCATAACAAAAACATTAAGCTAACGATTGGCGTTTTGGCATGGTGCTAGGAGTGTTTACCATAGAGCCCCTTATGTTGGTTTAGCATATTAACAAGGAGGTTCGATGTTTCCATTAGATGTTTGGTTAGCTTATAGCATTGCATGTTTACTGTTGGTTATCTCACCGGGGCCAGATAATTTACTCGCGGTAGGCCGTGGTCTCAGCCAAGGAAAGTTGGCTGCAGCTATATCAGCGGGTATCTTATTTCATGTTCTAGCTGCAACGTTTGGGCTTACCTTATTGCTTCAAACATCAACCGTTGCATTTTATGTTGTCAAATTTATTGGCGCTGCTTACCTGATTTGGCTTGGGGTTAAAGTCCTCAGGTCTAAAAGCTTATTTTCGTTGGAGCCTGCTAATAAACAATCATTGAAAACTATATTCTCTACGGGTTTTTTATCTGCGGCATTAAACCCGAAGCCAGGTATGTTTGTTCTCGCTTTTATTCCTCAATTTGTTAATCCAAGCTTGGGTTCAGTCTCAATCCAAATGTTAGTTTATGGTGTTTGGTTTGCATTACTTACAGCTGTTGGTTTTAGTTTAATGGGTGTTTTTGCCTCAAAACTTTCAAGCTGGTTAAAAAATAAGCCAAAATTGGTCTCAGGTTTAAACATTGGTGCAGGGGTTACATTTGTGTCATCGGGGTTAGTCGTTGCATTAATGAAACAGCGATGAAGGGCGTGCAATGCCATAAATTGACTGTATTATGGTGATTAACATTATTAAACAGCGAGGAAACATGGAAGTTACTCTACTTGCGGACCACCCACATGAAGTAAATATAATAGCTCAGTGGTACTACAATGAGTGGGGTCACATCTCCCCAAATGTTACTGAAGAAATAGTGCGTGAAAAGGTTGTTGAAAAGTCGATTAATCGTAATGAAATTCCTTTGGCAATAGTTATTCATGACAATAGTGAACTTGTTGGGGTTGCAGAGCTTAAATATCGTGAAAACAGGAACTACCCAGAATATGAACATTGGCTAGGTGGCGTTTTTGTTAATCCTTCAAACAGAGGTCGTGGAATATCAAGTTTGTTGGTTTCAGAGGCTAAAAGTAAAGCCGTGAACTTAGGCATCAAGCAGCTGTATCTACAATGCGAGAGCGACAATGTAGATCTTTATAAAAAACATGGTTTTAAAGAGTTACACCAAGCAAGTCACCTTGAGATAACCACAACGATAATGGTGTGGGGCTTAACCTCATAACAGAAGTATTTAGTAGGGGATCAGCATATATGGAAACTGACAGACTTCAATTAGTACCACCTTCCATGGAGATTCAGCCCTTAATGCTGGAAGCGATAAGGGAAAGTGAGGCAGAGCTTAGTGAGTTTCTTCCTTGGGTTCCGTTTTCTTTGACAGAAGATGAATCCATCGAAAATATGAAGCAAGCAATATCAAATTTTGAGGCGTTCGAAGGTGAGTTACGTTACTCATTAATTGATAAGAACTCTGGCATATTTGTTGGGGCAATAGGTCTTATCATTCGTGATAAAGATGTACCATATTTTGAAATTGGCTATTGGTTACGGAGTACTTGCGTTGGTTTTGGATATATAACTGAAGCGGTGAGCGTTATTGAAAACTATGCGTTTACAGAACTTAAAGCAAATCGTGTAGAAATCAGAGCAGCTGAAGGAAATACAAAAAGTAGGGCTGTAGCTGAGCGACGTGGGTATTCATTTGAAGGTACACTATTTAATGAGCGCAGAATGCCATCTGGTGATTTAAGTAATACGGTGGTTTACGCGAAAACTGTCTTGTAACAATTAGTGTGGGTTGACCTTGGTCTTCCTTTCTATATTCGATTGATGGGGGACATGTCATTAGTTAGACGATTAACAATACAGATAGGATTGATTAGATGGCAGAAGAAATTAGCTTTGATGAAGTAAGAACCAATAGACAATTAGAATCTATAGTGGAACTAGCGGGTATTATTTGGGAGGAACACTATACGCCTATAATTGGTGCTGATCAGGTTGAGTATATGGTTAGTAAATTTCAATCGTATACTGCTTTAAAGGAAGAGTTAAAAAATAATAACGTACATTATTATATGATTGGGCGTGGTGGTAATTTAGTTGGTTATTCGGGTGTACGATTAGAAGATAATGCCCTCTTTTTGAGTAAACTATACGTCTTATCAAGTGAAAGAGGTAAAGGAGTAGGAAAGAAATCAATAGGGTCTATTATACAACTAGCTAAAAATAACAATATAAAACTAATTTATCTTACTGTTAATAAAGAAAATCTAGAAACTATAGCAGCGTACAAAAAAATGGGATTTGAAATTGTTTGCGAAGTGTGTGCTGATATCGGGAGTGGATATGTTATGGACGATTACAAAATGGAATTAAAGCTATAAAACGGCATCGACAAATTTTTTAATAAGGTGCTCTGTTGGTTTTAGGGCACATATTAGGAAGGCATTATGTTTCTCATTTAGTTATTTCCCTACTCAATAATTGGACATTTTTTCTTACATTACAGTAAGTAAAGCAAGATATTCGTATTGTTAAATTTTATAATTTACGTTAGCTTATCCTGAAACTTTGAGTCTTCGGATAGAACTCAAATTAGTCGGGAATTTAACTTGTTTTTATTGCTAATGTTAGTCAATTGTTCAGTCCTCGATCTAATGTGCGCAATAATAATTTCTTGGGATAGTCCATGCATATATCAATGTTCATTGAATTTAATTCGTTAATAACAGTCGCTGTCATCTTAGTTTTAACATTTGCTTTGTTTATAAAAGAACGAAGTGTTCAGACTCGACTTATGAAAGCCACAAAAGTATCACATTACCTGTCTTTTATCGTCGCTATGGTTTGGCTTATTTATTGGCTCTCTCATATAGAGGAGCTTAAGCAAGTTGGTTTTATTCTAGCCTTCGCGTTTCAACTGATACTTTATTCTTCAATTATAAGAGTCGTAGTGGTTGTTATCGAACAGCTAAAGTCTGGGTCTAAAACAGAATAAAACATTCAAACAATCTGTCATCTGCGGCGATTTTTAATAAGGTGCTAGTGGAATACCATATGATTTACGCATGATAAATGGTCATTGCCATGAAAATAAGGACCATTGATTCCCAACAGATCGTGCTTATCTGGGATGTGAAAGTAGCGGTGTCAGGCGCTCCATGGATGGTAAATATTATTGATTCATCAAAAGCTCAAACATTGAGCTGGTAGTCATATTGGCTGTGTACTTTCTAAATAAAGTGAGCCAGCATCGGATATTCCAACGTTGAGATTTATTTTTGTTTCTTTCTAGGGTAAATCTGTTAGTAAGCGGCGCGTTATGCTGCTTATATCTATCAATTACGTGATTAACTGGTTTGAGAGGGAGTTTTGATGGCGGAATCTATCAACGTAGATGTTGTTGTACTCGGTGGTGGACCCGGTGGGTATACTGCGGCTTTTAGAGCGGCAGATCTTGGCTTGTCGGTATGCATCGTAGAAAAGCGTGAAACGTTGGGTGGCGTATGTGTCAATGTGGGCTGCATTCCTTCGAAGACTCTGCTTCATGCTGCGTCGCTTATTGAGCATGCAAAACAAGGGGCGAGCATGGGGATTTCGTTTACCAAGCCCAATGTCGATATTGACGTATTGCGATCCCATAAAGAGGGGACGATTTCAGAGCTGACCAAAGGGATAGCGAACCTTTGTGCAGCGAGAAAAGTAGTTCGAGTTCAAGGTGAAGGCCAATTCATTGGAGAAAACACGCTTTCAGTTATTGCAGACACAGAGCAAAGCGTTAACTTCAAACATGCCATCATTGCGACGGGCTCTCACTCCGTTAAACTGCCTATGGCGCCAAATGATCCTCGAGTATGGGACTCGACTGACGCGCTGACTTTGCCAAGCATTCCTGAAAAACTACTCATTGTTGGTGGTGGCATCATCGGCTTGGAAATGGCACAAGTGTACTCGGCGTTAGGCTCAGAGATTACGATTGTAGAGGCACAAGACCAAATTATCCCTGCTGCCGATAAAGACGTTATCCAGCCGTTGGTTAAAGCGACGAAAAAGACTTACCAGCTGCTAACCAAAACCAAAGTGACCGATATGGAAGCACAGCCTGATGGCATTGTTGTTTCTTTTGACGGTAAAAAAGCCCCAGATAGCGCCATTTTTGATGCTGTATTGGTTGCTGTTGGCCGTAGGCCAAATACTTCGGGTATTGGGCTGGAAAGCATCGGTGTTGCGCTCAGTGATCAAGGGCTTATTGAAGTCAACGACAGGATGCAGACGTCGCTGCCAAATATCTATGCTATTGGAGATATTGTTAAGGGACCAATGTTAGCTCATAAAGCGACCCACGAAGGTAAGGTTGCCGCAGAAGTTATTTCAGGGATGGATGCAATGTTCCACCCAGCGGCGATCCCATCAGTGGCCTACACTAGCCCAGAAGTGGCTTGGGTAGGTTTGACAGAGAAAGAAGCAAAACAGCAGGGTGTTGAGTATAGCATTGGTAAAGTGCCGTGGCTGGTCAGTGGCCGCGCACAAAGTGTTGGCGCAACCAATGGGGTGACTAAGGCGCTGTTTGATAAAGAGTCAGGGGTATTGCTGGGTGCTGGTATCTGTGGCGAGAATGCGGGTGAGCTCATTCACGAAGCTGCAGCCGTCCTAGAACTTGGCGGTAGAGCAAAAGATATAGCGCATACGGTACATGCACACCCAACATTGGCTGAAACCTTCGCGTTTGCTGCAGAATTGGTTGAAGGCTCAATGACCGATATGCTGCCAAGTAGACGTCGTTAGGCATAAACCGCATATTTTTGAGTTTATAGCTTCGAGCTAGGCTAAATACCTAGCTCGTTATATTTTAGCTTACGGCACTTATACCTTGGTACTGATAAAGAAATCTCGGAAGGTATATAGCACCGTACTAAACGCGGCCAAAATTACAAAGTAGCCAATCAAAATCACCGTATTATGGGACACAGCATAATTAGCGGCGTTTTTAACAGCAGTGACTTTTTCATCATCGAATACTTGAACAAAATGCGCAGGATAGTTTTTGGGTAATGGCTCAATTGAAAGTTGGCCAATGGTTAGAATTAAAATGACTAACTTTCCAACCCTATACGCGAGTTGGTTACCAAAAATAATCAGTATTTGCGCTATTGCCTCTGCCATAATACCACCATCTTGAGCTATTGAACCTGCGATGATATATGGTTAGCGCGTTGAGTTTTCTGCGTCGGCTCAAATAATCGAGTAACAAAGTATTTAGCTTTGTTTTGAATCAGTTAATGCTTTCTATGTAACCGAAAATATCATTGATATCTTTTTCTGAAAGAATGCCTTTAAATGCTGGCATCAAGCCATCTTGGCCATTATCACCATCTAGGACAGAACTAATTAGCTCACTTTTGAAGCCGAAAGGATTGGTTAGTTCTTTATAGATATTATCTGGACTAACTGCTAGGTTATTGGCCATAACACCATTACCAAGCCCTTTATTACCGTGGCAAACCGCACAGTTGTTAACAAAATGTGCTTTGCCATTGGCTAAGTTTGGTTCACCAAACTGACTGTTAGTATACGTTTTCAGCCCAAAGAATCCGCTTGCAGAAATAATGATAATGCCAATAGAGTATGCTGTGATAGTTTTCATATAACCTCCAAAACTTTTAATCATTGGTTTATAAGGTATGTGGTGTGAATAAAGTGTGAAAAGACGCTGGGAATAGGATTCGGTATACTCAATAAGGCATTAAATGTAGTGCACATTTCAAACTCATAAGGTGATCATGAAACTTACAGCTTTAGTTGATAACACTCGACTAGATAACAGGCCTGACCTAGCGGTTGAGAGGGGGTTGTCTCTTCATGTACAGACTATGGGTAGGCAGATATTATTTGATGCCGGTAATGGTAGAGCATTTTGTGATAATGCTGCTTTGCTGAATATTGATATTCAAGATGTTGATGCTGCGGTTATCTCTCATCGACATCATGATCATTGTAATGGTGTTAGTTACTTTCTCGATAGTAACTCTAAAGCTCCGGTGTATTTTCGAGAATGTGGAGAAACTGACTATTGTTTCAGAGCGTTTGGTTTTAAGAGCAATGTTGGTCTCGATAAGAGCTTATTAGACAAAGCACAGGGACGAATAACTTTCGTTAATGAAACAACAGAGATACTTCCTAATATTTTTGTTGTTACAAACATAAGCAATAGGTATCAAAGGCCGCCAGGGAATAAATACTTATTCACTAATTCGGGGCAGGGCTATAAGCCAGAT
This sequence comes from Photobacterium makurazakiensis, assembly GCF_050336715.1. Classification (NCBI taxonomy): domain Bacteria; kingdom Pseudomonadati; phylum Pseudomonadota; class Gammaproteobacteria; order Vibrionales; family Vibrionaceae; genus Photobacterium; species Photobacterium makurazakiensis. The sequence goes on along the minus strand of NZ_JAKJSJ010000030.1, from coordinate 16,217 downwards.
AAATTCGACCATGAACTACTTCTAATTATCAGAGAAAGCGATGGACTGATAATATTTACTGGTTGTGCCCATAGCGGTGTTCTAAACATGGTTGAAACTGCCGTAGAGCTTTTCCCGAATATTAGGATTAAGGCTGTTGTCGGAGGTTTCCATTTGGTTGGTTTACCAATACTTAATAGTATTGGTGGTACGAGAGAAGAGGTTGAGTCTCTAGGACGAGCGCTACGGAACTATCCAATAGATAAACTTTATACAGGTCATTGCACAGGTAAAAAGGCGTATGTGATACTCAAAGGTGTACTTGGTGACCACCTCGAGCACCTTCCTACAGGGCGCAGTGTAACCATTTAGTTTCGATGCACTAACAATGCGCTCGCTAACTTAGAAAAGACCCATTACTATATGCGTCAGACTAACTTAAAGAAGTAATAATCGATGTCCTTACCTCCTTGCTTAAACTGTAAATCTGAATTTGTTTACCAAGATCAAAATAACCTAATCTGCCCAGAGTGCGGCCATGAATGGAATCCGCAGGAAGAAGCTGAGAACCAATTTACGGTAAAAGACATCAATGGAAAACTGTTGGAGCAGGGCGATAAAGTCACACTAGTAAAAGATCTGAAAGTTAAAGGTAGCTCTCTTAACCTAAAAATTGGTACAAAAGCAGTAATTAAGCGCATTATTGAAGGTAAGGATCATCAATTAGACTGCAAAGTGGATGGCGCAGGCGAAATATTGGTGACAGCCAAGTACGTAAAGAAAGCATAGCTTGCTGAAGTAATATCGATGTTAAATAGCAGAGATGAGAGGTTTGGGGGAGTAGGAAATGTTCATTATTCCAGACTTACAGCTAACATTTGTTATAACGTCAGGTGATATCGGCTCAGGTTGAAGACTCCCCCATCTGAACTGATTGTCGATTGTTTTTTGTCACCTATTGGCACCGCTAATGTTAAGTGTGAACTAAAATTATATCCAAATAATCAATGGTATGCGTTAAACTGATGTCTCTTTTTGAGAGTTTGGTGTGCTGATTTATGCTATTAAGCATACTTTATGGCAAGCGTTATAACTTATAAGGAAGATTTATGCTAGGGAAGCATCAAGACCTTTACGGCGCGTTTTATCGCTCTACTCATGACAATGAATATTTAGATACAAGAACTGAGCTTTTAGTTGGTTTATCGGCAGCGATGGCGCTGAATTGCTTACCTTGTACGCGTTATTATTTGCATGAGGCAAAGAAGGCAGGTATTACGAAGGGAGAAATTTCAGATGTGACCGCGAAAGTAATGGCTGTCGCGGCAGGTCAGAAAAAACTTCAAATGCAAGAGGTGCTCGATAAATATAAAATTGATCTGGATACCTTTGAATAATCTCCTAACGTAGGCCTCAGAGTGATACGTTATATTCGACAGTATTAGCATCGAGTTCGGTGTGCTTTGTTGTTTTGATGAAGTACACCTTATTGCAGCGATTCAACTTGAGCCGAAGCTGCTCGTTCCTATTATAGAATCCAATAGCATTATTACCTCCGGGTGGAGTAACGGTATTATCTTCTGTCCGTAAGCAATTATAGTGATGCCATATAATCATTAGGCTGGGGTAGGTTAACCTGCTGCGTTGTGCGCTTTTAATTATCTTAAGAGTTATGGTGTACAATGGCTGAAATTAAGAAACTGACAGTGTGAGTTATGACTAAGCCAATTCAGCAGCAAATCGGTAACATTGCTTTGGTTGTCGAAAATTACGACGATGCCATTGCATTCTATACCCAGAAACTACAATTCAAGCTCATAGAAGATACAGATCTTGGTGGTGGGAAACGCTGGGTACAAGTATCTCCACCTAATTCAAATGGTACAAATTTACTACTGGCTCAAGCTAGCAACGATGAGCAACTAAAATCAGTAGGTAATCAAACTGGTGGACGTGTGTTCTTATTTCTACAAACTAATGACTTTTGGCGTGACTACGAGCACATGAAAGCGAATGATGTGGTTTTCAATGAAGAACCACGAGTAGAAGCTTATGGAACTGTAGTGGTATTCCAAGACTTATACGGTAATAAGTGGGACCTATTACAACTTAATCAATCGGTTAAGTAGCCAGAGTAAAATGTAATCATAAAATTAACGAATTACTCTCGGCGATTTGGGTGAAGTTCAGTGTGCTTTGTTATTTCTATGGAGCACACCTTCTGAGAAGTGTTTATATAGATAAGATAAATGTAGCTTGAATCGTTGTTTAGAGGGTGGTACGTTTAAGACATGCAAGTAAATCATACGTTTAATCTAATCTCAGTTTCATGGTGGCGCTCTATTTCATAGAGCGGCGCTGAATCACATTTATTCAAAGCCGTCGGAAGACTGCTTATGAATAACGCATTTTATGTCTCCGATGGTACAGTTAGGAGTCATATTATGCATAATCAAAAACACACCACTAAAAAAGAAAAAGTATTAACCGGCGATCGAGCAACAGGACAGTTGCACCTTGGGCACTTTGTCGGCTCTCTTCAGCAAAGAGTAGCGCTACAGCATGACTACGAACAAACCATCTTGGTTGCCGATTTACAAGGCTTAACTGATAACGGTCATAATCCACATAAAGTATCTTCAAATATTTTGAATGTTGTTGCTGATTATTTAGCCGTTGGCATCGATCCTCGAAAGACGACCATTTGTTTGCAGTCTGCAATTCCCGCCTTGTCTGAATTGACAATGTATTACTCAAACTTAGTGTCGGTATCGAGATTACAGAGAAACCCAACCGTTAAAAATGAAATAGCAGGTAAGTCATTTGGAGGTTCAATTCCAACGGGTTTTTTAACGTATCCGATTAGCCAAGCCGCTGATATCACAGCATTCCGAGCAACACTCATCCCTGTTGGAGATGATCAATTACCGATGATTGAGCAAACAAACGAAATCGTGAGAAAACTAAATCATATCGCTCAAGAAGATATTTTAGTTGAGTGTCGACCGTTATTAAGCAAAGTTCCTCGTTTACCAAGCTCGGATGGCAAAAGTAAAATGTCTAAATCAATGGGGAATTGTATCCTTCTGAGCTCTAGCGAGAAGGATATATCAAAGGCGGTTAAATCAATGTACACCGATCCTAATCATTTAGCCGTTGAAGACCCAGGTCAAATTGAGGGGAATATTGTTTTCACATATCTAGACGCATTCCATCCTGATTCTGCTTATGTTGAAGAGTTAAAGGCTAGGTATCAAAAAGGAGGTTTAGGCGATGGAACAACAAAAAAAATTCTTGAGGAATGTTTGCAGGAGATTTTAAAGCCAATCAGAGAGCGTAGAGCAACATTCATTTCAGATAAAGCTCAACTTATTGAAATTCTTCGAGCGGGTAGTGAAAAATCACAAGATGAATCCAATCAGGTGCTTGGCAGCGTAAAACGAGCATTTGGCCTTAACTTGTTTCAGTAGCTAATATTCAGTAGCCAAAATAAAGGCTAGGGTATAACAAACGACTGTGGCGTTAATGGCCTAGATATTTAACGATAACGAGGTTGGCATTACGTATGAAATGGGTTCAGTTAATTTATTGAGCCCAACTACCTATAAATAAAACGGTAGACATAAAAAATGCCAGCCTTAGCCAGCATTTTCTTTAGAAGATAAAACTTCTAATTATAAAGCAACAACGTTAGCTGCTTGTGGGCCTTTTTGGCCTTGCTCTAGGTCGAAAGAAACTTTCTGACCTTCAGCTAGAGTTTTGAAGCCTTCAGATGCGATTGCACGGAAGTGAACAAATACGTCAGCGCCGCCGTTATCTTGAGTGATAAAACCGAAACCTTTCTCTTCGTTGAACCACTTTACGATACCAGTGCTTGAGTTAGACATGTTATGTCCCTTATAAATTCATTAATTAAAAAAATCGCTAAAATGCGAAGTGCTAAGCAGTTGAATTATCGAATGTTACGCTAAATATAAGGGAAACACTGAGATACAAAAACGAAAACRTGATGTAGCTAAAAGTTTAACTTGTACTTTATGTTGCATTTAATAACTATCTGAACAACAGAGCGAGAGAGATAATAACAGCTGTACCACATTTGTATAGTCTAATTTGCAAATTGAACGTGAATTCTATTGTGGTCGGTCCAAGCTGTTGGTATCACAACCGTTTTAGGTCTAAATGGTGAAAAATCAAACCATTTTTGTGGGTATCAAAATGCTACTTGTACTTTAATTCATCAGTAATCGCTTGGATGGTAAGACTTAAAGTGTTCAGCGAAGACTTCTACTGGTGGATTTGGTAGTTTGGAAGAAAACTATTCACGGATTTGAAATATGTCAGCTGCAAAAGTAAAGCTCTACTATGTATACGATCCAATGTGTTCTTGGTGCTGGGGTTATAAACCGACTTGGGACAAAATAAGAGAGGCGTTGTCTGATCACGTTGAGATCGTGTACGTGCTGGGTGGGTTAGCGCCAGATTCTGATATACCTATGCCAGAAGCTATGCAGGTACAAATAGCGTCTTACTGGAAGAAAATTGAACAGTACCTTGGCACTTCGTTTAATCATGACTTTTGGAGTAAAAATACACCACGTCGCTCAACGTATCCATCGTGTCGTGCCATTATCGCGGCACGCTCTCAAGGCGCGGAGTTAATGATGCTAGAGGCAATACAAAAAGCCTATTACCTAGAAGCTAAAAACCCCAGCGATGATGCTATCTTGATTAGCCTAGCGGAAGATCTTGGATTAGATAGTGCCATGTTTAAGGCTGAATTTTTATCAAATCGCACACAGGACTTGTTACTTGAGGAGTTAGCATTCGCACGGTCGATCGGCGGTAATAGCTTCCCTTCTCTAATTGTTGAAAAAGAAAATCGCTTTATAGAGGTTCCGGTCAACTACGAAAATGCCGATGTTACGATTGCTCAACTGAACTCTTACCTCTGAAAACCGTCATTTAAACTGTCGATCTATCCCTGACTGCAATTTGCTTAAACGCCTGAGATCTCTCAGGCGTTTTTGTATCTATTACACGTGATTGTATTATGGCATACCAAAAGTGTGACCAATGATGTGAAGTCTAGAACAAATAGAAATCACGCTAGATGTTACAAAGTTGTTTTGTTAATGTGTGGTAAATAATGCAATTGAGAGGGGCTACCTCTTTAATTATAAATACCAGTGCGGAGTGGTGTGGCCATATGCCAAACAGGGAAAGTGATCAGGATGATACAGGAATCCGATATGATCAGGTTATACGGCCTCATCATGAAGAATCTAATCATCTAGCGGCAATGCAAATTTATGAGCATGCTAGCAGTGTTATGGCGTGTTCAAGGCAGCAGGTACAAGGTTGTGATGTCACTTTGTCTATCGACTCTGTCATTATTGAAGAGCCGCTACAAATTAGCCTGATATACACTGATTTAGATGGTATACCAAGAGAGCGTGTATATCTTGTCACGATGAGAACACCTGGTGATGATCAGCACTTAGTCATTGGATTGTTGCTATCTGAGGGGATCATTCAGCATGCGACTGATGTGGTTGGGATGAATGATCAGCTCGATGACGACGAAATTCGACCAAATGAAATCACTGTTCGTCTTGACGCAAGAATACGCATTGACTGGTCAAGTATTAGCCGTGAAACAACCTCATTTTCAAGCTGTGGCGTATGTGGTAAATCATCCATGCAATCGCTTGAACTTCGTAATATTCCATCGTTAGACGAACAATCACACTGGTTATCTGGACAAGCAATTACCTCGCTATCCAAGGCACTACGATCCCAACAGCACCTTTTTAGTATTACGGGTGGAGTACATGGTTGTGGGCTATTCAATCAAAACGGTGAACTACTCGAAAGTAGTGAGGATATAGGTCGTCATAATGCGCTTGATAAGCTATTAGGTGCGCGTTCAAGACGTGCTGAACTTTGGCAGAATGGAAAAGTCATTATGCTGAGTAGCCGTATAAGTTTTGAATTGGTGCAGAAGGTACTTGTTGCTGGTGTACCTGTATTGGTTGCGGTGGGTGCACCTTCAAGCCTAGCACTGAATCTCGCCAAACGGTTTAACCTTACCTTGATTGGCTTCAGCCAACACGGCCGATTTAATGTATACCACGGTGCGTTTCGATTACGCCTGCAAAAATAAAATGAACAACAGGGAAGAGTAATGACAGTTAAACAATATTCAGGTTCAGCAGGTGGATGGGGAGCGCTGCTTAGCACGACAAAGCATTTGGTGAAAAGCGAAAACGTAAGCCGTAATATTCGCAACTTGCTTAAAACTAACCAAGATCACGGCTTTGATTGTCCAGGCTGCGCATGGGGTGAGAATGATGAAAAGGGGCGTTTTAAGTTCTGTGAAAATGGTGCAAAAGCAGTTAATTGGGAAGCGACTAGTCGTCGTGTCACCCCTGCATTTTTTAGCGAACACCCCGTTTCGTGGTTGATGAAGCAAAGTGATTACTTTTTGGAATACCAAGGTCGACTCAGTCATCCTGTAAAATACAATTGTAAGACTGACTGCTATGAAGAAATGACATGGGAACAAGCCTTTACACTTATCGCTAAACATTTAAATGCACTAGAAAGCCCGAACCAAGCTGAGTTTTATACATCTGGCCGTGCTAGTAATGAAGCGGCATTTTTATATCAGTTGTTTGTTCGTCAGTTTGGTACCAATAACTTTCCAGATTGCTCCAACATGTGTCATGAAGCAAGTGGAATAGCACTTAAACAAGCGGTAGGTACGGGTAAAGGAACCATCACAATTGATGATTTTGAATTTGCCGACGCCATTTTTGTTTTTGGGCAGAATCCAGGCACTAATCACCCTCGAATGCTAGACACTCTGCGGCAGGCTTCACGCCGGGGAGCTGCTGTTGTTAGTTTTAATACGCTAAAAGAGCGAGGCCTAGAGCGTTTTACGAATCCACAATCGCCCCAAGAAATGCTTTCAGGCAAAGGAACTGAAATTAGCCAGTCGTATTTCACGCCTAAATTAGGTGGGGATATGGCTGTAGTTCGCGGTATGGTAAAAGCCCTGTATGAGTTTGATCAACAAGAACTGGCGGCTGGAGGTAAAGGGATTTTTGACCGTGATTTTATTGCCTGCCATACCGAAGGATTAAATGACTACCTTGCGATAGTTAACGCAACTGGCTGGAGCGATATTGTCGAACAGTCTGGTTTATCAGAATCTGAAATACGTGATGCCGCAACAATTTACCGCCAAGCAAAAAACGTTATTACGACCTGGGCGATGGGTATTACTCAGCATAAGCACTCGGTTAATACCATTCAGGAAATCGTTAACTTACAACTTTTGTTTGGCCAGGTAGGCAAGCCGGGTGCAGGGCTTTGCCCAGTGCGCGGGCATAGTAATGTGCAAGGTGACAGAACGATGGGCATTGATGAAAAGCCAACCGATGCTTTTCTGGATAATTTGGCCAATGTATTCGAATTCGAACCGCCCCGAGAAGCAGGTCATAATGCAGTTGAAGCTATTAAAGCCATGCTAGCAGGGGACAGTAAGGTTTTTATTGGTCTCGGTGGTAATTTCGCTGCTGCCAGCCCGGATACCGAGTTAACTCAACAAGCATTAAGTAGCTGTGAATTAACCGTCAATATCGCGACCAAGTTGAATCGTAGCCACCTTATTACCGGGCGAGATTCTCTTATTTTACCGTGTTTAGGGCGAACAGATATTGATATGCAGGTTGCAGGTGCGCAGAGCGTCACTGTTGAAGATTCGTTCAGTATGGTACATGCCTCGGCAGGTGTAGTAGAGAGTGATATTGCTGAAATGCGCTCAGAGCCAGCGATTATTGCAGGTATAGCCTCAGCGAGTGTTGGTAGTGATGTGGTCGATTGGTCATATTTAATTGAAGACTATACCCGAATACGTGATCTTATCGCTAAGGCGATACCGGGTTTTGAAGGCTTTAATGAAAAGCTTCAACAACCAGGGGGGTTCTATTTAGGCAACAGTGCTGGTGAGCGTAGGTGGAATACGCAAACGAGCAAAGCAAACTTTTATTCTCATCAACTACCAGTGCATTTGTTACCGGCGAACTTACGTGAGTTAAGCCAAGACCCTGTATTTGTTTTACAAACAATGCGGTCACACGATCAATACAATACGACCATATACGGTTTTGAAGATCGCTATCGCGGTATTTCAGGTGAACGCAAAGTATTGTTAGTGAACCAAACAGACATTGACGCATTAGGTTTACAAGCGGGTGATTTAGTGGATGTTGAGTCACTCTGGCCAGATAAAGTTGAGCGAAAAGTCTTTGGTTTCAAGCTTGTAGCTTATGACATTCCAGCAGGTAATATTGCAGCCTATTTTCCTGAGACGAATCCATTAGTATCGATTGATGGGAAAGGGGACTTGAGTGATACGCCGATATCGAAAGCTATCCCAATTGTTCTTTCACCAGCGAAGCAAGATGAAATGCTCATTCGAGTGAATACATAGAAAGTACAATTTTCGTAGATAAAGAAGCCTGACTGCTTAGTCAGGCTGCTTTCTAATAATTAATGTGGGGGAAAAGGACTAATATTTGTGAGCGTGCATTAAAAACACTGTGTAGTTTTATACCTTTAAGTTTCCTTATGATAATTTCAGCTAGAGAAAGCGCCATATTATTAGTTTTTAAGGAAAAAGAGTGCCACATTGCATTATTGAATATTCACAAAATATTGAATCACAAACCAGCCCATTTTCGTTAGTTAACGCTGTTTCTGAAGGTGCATCTTTATCGGGGTTATTTGATGGGCCAGACATTAAAACGCGTGCAATTCCTTACCAATACTACCAAGTAGGTTCCGAGCAGTCTGACTTTGTTCATGTATCAGTCCGTATTCTATGTGGACGAGATCATGAGCAAAAAGCGCACTTATCCGATCATGTTTTAAAAGGACTCGTTGCGCTAGGATTAACTGACGTTTCATTAACCGTTGAAATTATAGATATTGATAAAGATACTTATTCGAAGTGTTTGTTGTAACGGTAATAGTTAAACGTTATCACCCTTTGTCACCAGCACGAATAGGTTAAAGTGATTAAACTCAAATGAATATAGTTTTAATGGCTATCTGTTGTTAGTGGAACATCACTAAAATTGCCGCGATAGCGACAAGAGCCAAAGCAAAAAAGTCTTTAAGTTGCGTCTTTTCTTTAAGCCAAAAAGCAGAAATTAACATCATAAAAAAGATTTCAACTTGGCCGAGGGTTTTTACATAAGGCACACTTTGCAATGACATGGCACTAAACCACCCCAATGATCCTAAAAAGCTTGTAATACTGGTCATCAAGACAAGCTTTCTCTCTTTAAACATTAACCGAAGTGCTTGCCTGTCTCGAATAAGTAAGTACGACACTAATATGAGCGTTTGAATAGAAATAACTAAAAAGAGCACCCATGCGGCACTATGAGGGAAGGGTAGAGATAAACTAAGACTGGCTTCTCTTATCCATAGTGAAGTGAGTGCGAAGGCACTGCTGCAAGCTAGCCCAATAGCGACTGTTTTCAAAGAAATGTGATTAAGTTTACCCGGTGAGCTTAAAATCAGTACCGCGATAGCTCCAATACCGACGCCAAGCCATCCCCAATAGGTCAGTGTTGTACCAAAGAATAAAACCCCAAATAATGCTGCAACGGGTGCTTCACACTTTGCCAAGCCTGCACCAACCGCAAAGTTTTTCTGTTTGAACAGTACCACCATGAGTGCAGTGGCAGCTATTTGCATAATGGCAGCACTTAGAATAAAGCTGATTGATGTCACCGATAAGTTGGGTATGTCGGCGGGTTGCCATTCGTAAAGACCATACAGGTAAACTAATGCCAATGGGCTTGCCCAAATAAACCGCGCAAGTGTAACGCCTGCGATATCAAGTTTTTTGCTTAATTTACTTTGTAGTGCGTTACGCCATGATTGGCAAAAAGCAGCAAAAAATGTGAATAGAACCCAACTCATTCTTCATGTTTACCTTTATTAAGCTTATGAAAATAATAATAAAGTGTTGTTATGCAGAATGATATGACTTTTGACTGTATACATAAAGAACAGACTTTGAAGACACAGGAAGTAATGAGTGTTGCAATGTTCAAGGAGGTATTAGTTACTAAATATAAACGTTTCTATTCTTGTGACCTTTATCTAACTAACGTACCAAAAATGCAGGGATAATGCAGTATTTATAGACTATTCAATACTATGTGGCTAGATTCTGACATTTGTGATTTTAGTTATTCCCGTTGTATTACCGTCAATCATTAACATGGCTTTTAAATTAACGCTAATTATGACGAATTTTTGATGAAACGTTTCTATGTTGTGGCGGTGAATGAAGCTGTGATACGGGTCAACAGTTGGTGAGGAAGTTGTGATTAAGAGCAATAAGTTATTGGCAGTCGTGATGGGTACTTTTATGCTTTATGGATGTGTGTCTACTCAAGAGGCTACGACCATAAATATGTCACCTATTTCAGAGGTATTTTTCGGAGAACAACACTATCCCGATAACTTCTCCGCGCAGCTGCATACAAACTTGCAGTATTTTCAAGATGGCGTAGGCGTTGACCCACAATCTGGTATGCCTTTCGATTTTATTCGTATCATGGATGATGGTGAAATTGTTCCTCGTCCAGTAGTGAATAGCACAACGATTGGCCTTTATTTAAATATTTTGACGGAGATGGAACGTGCTGGATCAGAGCCTGCACGCCAGCGATTAAGCGATGCGCTTACCCGTCTCGAAAATGCGCCAAAATGGAATGGTTTGTTCTATTGGATGTATCAGATCCAAGCGGGAGAATTAGCTCTTGGTGGACGTTCTATTGCATCTGCGGTTGATGCGGCGAATCTAACTTCTTCATTAGCTGCAGTTGCTGGCGCCTATTGGGAGCATGAAGACCCAATGCTAGCACAGCTCGCAATTCGCGCTGACACCTTGGTTAAAGCAACCAAGCAGGGGTGGTATGGCTTGTATGACCGAGATAATAACTCGCGGGAGTTATTACGTGCGGCTTGGCGAGATACAGGCGATGGTCAACCCGATTATGTTAATTATTGGATAGATAGAAAGTCGAATGAAAGCCGCTTAGCACCATTGTGGGCTTCGGTATTGACGCACAATGATGTTGCGCCTATTCCAGAAGGCGTATTTACGAATATGGGATTATATCAAGGAGAGTATGTTACTCAGCAAGGGGATATCACTCATCCAATGTTGACGTGGAACGGCGCATATTTTCAAGGCATGTTGCCATCGATTTGGTTCAATGAAAAGTCAATGGTGCCAGTACCACAGATGTTTGATGATATGGCGACAGTACAGCTGGAATATACCTCTGAGTACGGCATTCCGTTTTTGTCATCATCGTCAACCATTGAGAGCCGCTACAGTGAGTATGGTGTAAATGGTATGGCAGAAGATTTTTGTCGTAATCAAAATACTTACCAAGAGCCCGTTGGTACACCACATGCGACAGCACTCTATGCCATGATAAATCGGGATCATGCAGTAGAATTGCTGCGTGATATTGAAACACGCTTTCCTGCAATAGTGAGTGAGGCTGGGTGGTTTGATGCAGTAAACGATAAAGGTGAAGTGACCAATAAGATCATCGGCCTAGATCAAGGAATGTTTGCAGCATCGTTTATAGCCGATACCATTCGTGCCGACGTTGAAAACTATATAAAACAGTCGCTAGGTGATGATGCTTGGCTGGTGGTTGAGCGACTGTATAGCCAGTTTGAAAGTGATGGTTTATGTGACGCCTGATGTTAATCGGCTATATTTAGTTGTATCTAACTAAGTTGGTATAAGGCTAGACCCAAGTGTTCAAAAGGGTACGGCTGATGGTTAAAGCTCTGTCTAATGGCAGGGCTTTTTTGTTTCTAATTCATAATGCTTGCAATAATGCATAATCAAAGGCAGTAGCGTATGATATTAAGCAATTGAAAATTAACAAATATTGGTGCTGTAAATGGGAAAGGTCATTGATAAGTTGGCTTGGTTACATATTCACGATGGCAAACTGCTAGTGGTTCGCTCTAAAGGCAAAGAACTCTTTTATATCCCAGGAGGGAAGCGTGAAGTTGGCGAAAGCGATGAACAAGCCCTTGTCCGCGAAGTCAAAGAAGAATTATCCGTCGATTTAGAGCCAAAAACAATTAAATATGCAGGGTCATTCACTGCTCAGGCTGATGGTAAAGCGAGTGACGTATCAGTACAACTGACTTGCTACTATTCTGACTTTAACGGTGACTTGAAGCCAGACGCGGAAATTGATGAGTTAAATTATTTTGATATGGGTGATGTATCTTCTTGTTCATTAGCAACGATTTTGGTCATCGAGCAGTTAACATCTCAAGGCTTAATCGGAGCAAAGCATGATCGAGACAGATAGGCTTATATTGAGGCAATGGCGTGACAGTGATCTTGCACCTTTTGCTGAAATGAACCGCGATCCTAAAGTAATGACGTATTTTCCTTCATTACTTTCAGCGCGCGAAAGTAATGAATTAGCAGAACGGTTCCAACGTCTCATCGTGGATAAAGGTTGGGGCTTTTGGGCGTTGGAGCAAAAAAACACAGGCCTATTTCTCGGATTTGTTGGTTTGCACTTTCAGGAGGAGGGTAGCGGCATTCCAAATGCACCACTCGTTGAGATTGGCTGGCGTTTGTGTTCTTCAAGCTGGGGGAACGGGTTTGCTCCAGAGGCGGCGAAAGCCGCATTAGCGTTTGCTTTCGATACGCTTAATCTATCTGAGGTATATGCATTCACCGCTCTGCAAAACTTGCCTTCAAAGCGGGTTATGGAAAAAATTGGTATGCATAACACTCATCAAGATTTTAATCACCCCAAGCTACCCAAAGGTCATCCATTAGAACGCCATTGTTTATATCGAATTCAATCTGAAGCGTTAATTAAATAGCGATTTGATAGTAATCATTTACTTAATGAGTTAAAAATAGAAGTGTTAACACTTTTGTAATGAAAACAAGGAGCTTGAAATGGAATTAAATGTTTACTTGTCTGGTGAAATTCATACTGACTGGAGAGAGCAAATTGTTCAAGGTTGTAAGGACAATGGTGTAAATGCCGTGTTTACTTCTGCGGTCACCGATCATGATACAAGTGATAGTGCTGGCGACGTGCTTGGTGAAGAAAGCTATTCTTTTTGGCGAGACCATAAATCAGCGAAAGTAAATGCAATCAGAACAAAAACACTGATAGAAAAATGCGATATAGCGGTTGTTCGTTTCGGTGATCAATATAAACAATGGAATGCAGCATTTGATGCTGGCTATTGTGCTGCATTGGGTAAACCTTATATCACGTTACATAGTGAAGCATTGGTACACCCATTAAAAGAGGTGGATGCTGCTGCTCAGGCTTGGGCTACCACACCGTCGCAGGTTGTTGAAATACTGAAATATGTCGGTTGCAAATAAGGGGGTAGCGAAGCATGAAAATTGCGGTAGATAAGCTTGAAGATAAGGGTGTGATAAAACTTCTGGAGCAGCACCTTGCAGATATGTACGCTACGTCACCTCCAGAGAGTGTCCATGCCTTGGATTTAGATGCGCTCAAGTCTCCTTCAATCACTTTTTGGAGTGCTCGATATAATGGAGAGGTGTTGGGATGCGTGGCATTAAAAACATTGAATACCAAGCAAGCTGAAATTAAGTCTATGAGAACGACTGAAAGTAGTCGAGGGCTTGGTGTTGCAACGAAATTGCTAGAACACCTAATCAGTGAGGCTCATACTCAAGGTTATGAAACGTTAAGCCTTGAAACCGGCTCTATGGACTTCTTCAAACCCGCCCGTAATTTATATGAGAAGTACGGATTTTCATATTGTCAGCCTTTTGGTGACTATAAGCTTGATCCAAATAGCTTATTTATGGAATTGAACTTGTCATCATAGGGTAACATGAGTTAAAGATAGTTATGTAAGCTTCGGGAGTATGCCGCACTTTATGGATATTTGCGGCAAAACAAGAAAAAGGGAATTTATGGTATTAGAGCAGTTTAAAGAAAAAGACTATGAACAACTGATTCAGTGGATAGACTCTGCGGAACTAAATTATCAATGGGGTGGTCCTGCATACGATTTTCCTCTTACTATTGAGCAAATAGCCGATCATTGTGCCCAACCAGATATCACACCTTATTTATTCAAAATTGAGGGTGAGAATATTGGCTTTGTTGAGTTATTAAAAGTATCCAGCACTCAGTACCGCCTATGTCGAGTGTTCATTGCCGAGCCATTTCGAAGGCGTGGGCTTGCAACCACTATGCTTGAAGACGTCATCATTAAAGCGAAAAGCCAGTTTGATTGCGTTGAAGTGAGCCTTGCGGTGTTCGAACATAACCATAGAGCCAAGAGATGCTATGAATCATTAGGCTTTGAAACGTATTTAGAAGAAACAGGCTTTCAGGCTCCCAATGGTGATAGCTGGGATCTCGCATTAATGGAGAAGCGTATCTAGTATTGATGGTTTTTCTGTCATGGGGCGAGATGAGCAAGTTACTGATACCTGAACTTAGTTAACTTAATATTACCAAAGCGACTTCGAGTTACATATTTAGTGTAGAACCAAGAACTTCTCTCTGAATACAGTACCTTGAAGTTGCATGGTTATACAGGTAGCTATTGTCGCTTGGAGCTTATGATTGACTGAGTAAATAGCACTTGATGACAGTTGAATTATCATTTTCCGTTTAAGAAAACTTAAGTCTGTTAATTTTTGTTATGTTTGTGAATGATAAAGTATTGTTGTAATTATATTACACCGTGTGTTTTTGTGCTAACCATTTGTTTCTATTGGAATAAGCTTAACTCGATATCGTATTTACTGGCAGCGTCACGGCTTTAAATTGCTATGAATAAAAGCGGGAATTACTCTACAATCAGCACTTTTAGAAGAGATAATGCTTTCCTATATCTGATGAACGTTTACAAATAATGTGAATTATAGTTATTGTGTAAATAGTTAATAGCATTGTGGGCAGGCAGTTAATAAATGAATTTATTTCCTCAAATTCTAAAGGCGAGACGAAAAGAGCTTAAATGGACACAGGGAAGGTTAGCACTATGGCTTCAACAAGCCGATATTGAGCTTCACGGTGTTGATGTGGTATCGATCAGCCGTTGGGAAATGGGCAAGACGCAACCTAGCGTCTATAAAGTTCTGAAAATATTATCAATATTAAAGATTGAATTACTTCCATTTCTTAAGTCGTTAGACGTTTCAGTTGACAGTAATATAGTTCAAACTGTGTTACAGAAGCGTTATCAGTCTTTTCACTCGATGATATCGACGGCCAATTACGTACACCAACACCAGAATAAGAGTTCGATAGAGTGTTTCCCATTACTGAGGAGTGCAAATGATAATCAGGTTCTTTCTGGTATTCATAATTTAGCGATGCACACAAAAACAGATACTAGTTTGCTAAATTTGGTTGATTTTTATTTGTATCAAATGACGAACAGAATTCATGGTCGAAAGTACATATCTTCACATAATGGTGAATTACAGGGACACAGTTTAGGGTTCTTTTTTAAAAATAATGAGTTTGATCAGTATCAGCGGAAAAAGGTAGATTTCACGAAAGCTACACCATATTCTGAAAATAAAGATTTGGTGTACTTTATTACTAGTACGTTTTCTTTAAGCATGGAGGTTACCATCGATAATATACTTCAAGACCTAAAGTATTTTTCAGACAACCCGAGTATTAAACGGGTAGCAGCATTAATTATTAACCCTGATGCACTTGAAGTATATAAAGCGCTTGGATATGAAACTTTTAAATATTCAGATGAGTATAAGGAAGGTGATGAAGGAGGCAGCTTAGAGCTTAATGGTCGAAAGTATAACTATTGCGTGGTTGTTATCGACAAGTTAAGATTGTTGAGTAATAAGCATATCATTGATTTTATTAAAAAAATGAAATCTGTAACAAAAAGGTGCGAATGATGGCGGAACGCCTAGTGACGAAATTTGTTTGCCTGTATCTATATTTTACCCTTAATTTTATTGTTTTAGTTGATGTTTGATTCTCGATTATATTGACCACCGAGTGTCTAACTTACCTTTCTAATTTTATGATTCAGCCTAATATTTTAGTCATTTGTCTTTTTCCTCTCAAAATAATCGTGATATTCATCCCAATAACTTATCTGGTTAATTT
>NZ_JAKJSJ010000029.1:0-84520 GCF_050336715.1 Photobacterium makurazakiensis | reverse complement strand
GGAATAAATGTACCGATAATATACTTTTTACTAGGAACACATTTATCACAGAACACGGTTTCCACATTAACCATTTGTTTTTTATATTACATATCAAGTTTAGGTTTATCTTGTGACAGGCTAGCATGCAAATTATTCGCCCCATGCTCACTAGGAAACTACATCCATTAGTAAATATTGGTCAAATAATAATTTATTGAAACCAAAAGATCGCTCGTGCCCCTTCGATTGAGTGCAAGAACGTCAGTATTACGATGCCAATGTGATCGCTCGTACCCCTTAGATTGAGCGAAAAACAAACAGCATTGTGCGATAAGCAGGCTATACCACTACTATTAGAGGCAAAATTTAATGAATGTGATCGCTCAGCGCAGTCTATTTGCGATCAACAAAATTACTGAAGAGTCGATTTAAACATCGATGTCTGAGAATCAAAGTATTACTTCTGAGCATAGCAATGCCAACTAGAGAAAAATGTCTTTTTAATATTTCGGATAGCTAACATGAAAAGTRCCACATGTTGATTAACTATGTACTTACGATTTGAAATCTGCATTCTRCCCAAGGTATGTATACACGATAAACAGCGCAATGATTCACCGTTAAGATATAATGCGCTGAAATATATAAATTATTATGAATTAGTAAGTGATTTAATAATTGCTCTTCTTTTGGCCTGTCGGAATCAGTGCTCGATGACTTTGCAGCGTAACATTACTTGTTATTTTTGCTACAAAATTAATATTAAGAAGAGTAATCAGCCGTAATCATTGCGAAGTTTTTTCGATTTACTTATATTAAGTATTGAGGGTGAAAGCTCACCAACTAAGTCATCATAGTCTCGGCGGAAGCAGCTTAAACTGAGATGTTTGTCGGAAACGACTTGCTGCAAAAAAGAAGTTTAAATGATAGGCCACCTATAAGGTGGCTTATTGCTATCAGCTTTCCAACATTACTCACTATTTTTTACCCCTCGAAGATTAAAGTGTGTATAGCTAAATAAATGGAGTAAACATGAATCAACATTTGAGTAAGGCGATAAAGGTATTAAAAGGTTGGAGAGCATCGCCTTAACAAGAGTCATTCACCTTAAAACTTCACGAAGGTGGTGAGGTTATTGAGGAACGTTACAACTTGGTGTTGTCGATTGATTGGACATTGAATGCATTATTTCAGAATCCCGCTAATAAATTCGGCTTAGATCACTATTGAACCCTTAGTAATCTGTACTATGTCTAATGACAAGTAGACTGCCTACTCAGACTCGTACAGATGTAATAGATAGCGATGGCTATCACTAACTCGAACTGGGGCAAAATTGAGCTAGCTGCCAAGCTAGTTAACTCAAGTGGATATATCTATATTAAAACATTTCTGGCGGCTCACTAAACCATCATTAAGTGCTGTTTATCATGTGTATAAATAAAGGCGATCTCTTTGAGTACCCCAATTCAGCAGCTGAATGGCCACATCTGTGATGAACTTTACCAAGCTGGAGGGAACCGAATAACCCGATTCAGCAGCTGAATGGCCAAATTTTTCTTATCAAGGTTTATTGTTGCTTAAAAACGTTTTGGGGCATTTTCGTGTTTCATGCCCCATCAGCACGCCTCTGGACAAAAGTGTGCCAGTGATTTTGCTAAATTAGCTTCTAGCGGATTATCTGAAGTATTGCAAAACCTCTAGTCAATTTGCCAAATTCACTCATCCACTACAAACTATCTCCTTGCATCATCCTTAGTAGTTTATTTACAATAAATCAGACACTTAAACAAAAGACCTCAAGTAATGAAAAAAATCGATGACAATGAAATTAGTGAAGAACTAAGTCAAAGGTATAAACCGGCAGCGATGAGTGTGGGCAATACCAATTTGCCCCTAAATCAGCTAAGTGATAGAGATTTCGAGATCCTTACTTACCACCTACTAAAAGCTGAGATCTATAATGGAGAACATAAAGGATATAGCGATATCATCCTTATGCCTGGTGTTGGCGAAAGAGGTCGAGACTGTGTTATTTATTCAAACGAAAAAGTTGTAGCAGTTGTTCAGTGCAAGAAATACGCCAGCAAGATCACCAAGCCATCATTTCTAAGAGAATTGATTAAGTTCTTATTGCACTTAACAATTGACAACAAACTGTTCTTTGGTGACAACGTAAAATACTTATTCTACGTTTCAAGCTCATTAAATGAACCAACGTTAAGCCTTACAAAACAATTTAAAACTGGCATAACGAAGGAAATAGAGAGTGGAAAATTTGAAAAATTCGTAAAACAAGTAGTTTCAGAATACGAGTCATTTCAAGGTTATGTAGATAATGAGCCATATGATGAGATCGCTCGGTTACTAAAAAAAACCACAGTGCAAGTTTGTGATGGAGTAGACCTTACCCAAAGAATAAAGTTAAAGCAAAATATTATGAAGACTTTCTTCGAGGTACAGAGTGTTATCGACATCGAGGCTCATAAGAATGTTGTTCTAGATGCCATGACCGACTTCGGATTCGCCAACCTACTAGATATGGATATAAAGCACCTTCACAAAAGAATTGATGGCATGGAAGATAACAAAAGAGTTAACTTTGGCTCATTTGACTTTTATGGCTATGATATCAGCTTCTTCAGGCGCCTTCCTCCCGAAGCTCTGGGAGAGATTTTTAAAGCAATCACAAATCTACAAACAACTGTTAATAAACAGTTGTTTGACTTTTTAGGGGAGAAAATCAACACCGCTACACAAGAGAAAATCACTAACATATTCCTCGCAAATGATGTAATACACCCTTATACGGTTTCAATTATACCAACGTACCTATTAAAGCGTTGTAGCTTCACATTAATAGCTAACACCCTGCCAGAAGAGTTGCGTAAAAAATATTACCCTGACCAATTCATGTCTAAAAAACAAACTATGAACCTCGTTATTGATGAAATGGTTATTTCCAGCGTCAAATTCCTGAATGGCGACTATTCAAATATATTAGGCAACCAGCATGAAATCAGTTTCAAGATTAATTACATGTTTCCTCAGCTCCATCGTGGGCTATCTAATGAACAAGAGATACGAGTTCAAATTCAACGCGACCTCTTAATAGTTCAAGACACAATAGACCGAATAGAAGATGAGATAGTATCTATTCTTGAGTCCGAGAAAACTATTGTAATTAAAGATTCCCATATGCTTCAAGACAAGGAAATGTTATCAAAAATTAGGAAAACACTTGATAACATTCGTTAAGAAAATCTTTAATGACTACCCTAATATCATCTTGTAGTGGTGTTACATGCCCCGCCAGCACACCTCTGGAAAAATGACTTAGATTAATGGTAATCCCCCAACTGACTAGACATTACACAGATAAGAAAAAGTAGGTCAAACCACCTCACTGTGATTTCTGAGGTTTAGCGTAGCTGGCACGGAATGGGGCAAAAACGAGCTAGAATTAATCACGTTGACACGTCGAGGAGCAGAAGTGAGTTTAGTTTTTAATTGCCGCTTGTATTGTATAGCTGGCGCTCTCTGTTTTCATTGAACATTTTTAGAAGTAACTGATGCTCTTCAGGTTTTTCCGCCTGTAGTAAATGTCCAGCTAAAGCATCAAGATGTGCCACAATAGGAGTATGCTTTTCTATCCAATAGATAGATTCAGTAAATCGAATATAGCTACCATGGATAGTATCACTACCTAGCTTTGTTTCTAACTCTGTCAGGTACATATCGAGCATAGTTACTAGCTGCGCATAATTGGCAAGTCTAGATTTTGCCATCTTTTCAACCCTTTCAGGCCTGTCTATCTTTGGCCTTTGGCTGTAAAACCGCACCACATTTATCACTTTGTCATTTTCAGGTAATTCGTTCGACATGTCATTGGTGTGCGTTTGCGCTTGTAAAGACTGATAAATTTGCTCCTCTGCTCGGTAGATGCTTTGGTTCAAAATTTCAATTCGTCTGAAGTCCCTGTCTTGCTGAAAGTTTTTGCAAACAAAATATGCTGCAATACTAGCCGCAACAATGGAAAGGGGAGTTGTGACCCCTGTAAAGAAAGTAGCAAAGTCAGCCCAATCTTTAGGACTATTGCTTACTGGCAGATCATGAAGGTAGAAAGTGTAAGCTCCTAGGCATACAGCTACCCAACCAGATAGAATAGACAGTATGGTGAATATTTTTCCTTTAAGTGTTAGCACGTTAAATCCCTTACAGCATACTTAAGAGCGCATAATGAACTTTCAAGTTGAGCATACTCAAAACCAACTGGCAAGACTTAGGGTTTATCAAAAGCTTTCCAGTTAGAGAACCTATGCAGCGGTGCCGTCAGATTTTCATCATTGATAGATTTATTTAAAACACAATGGGGCAGATCTAATCTGGACGCTAGTTTGAAGCTTGAAAAATGATGTTGGTTAAATCTATCTTTATTTATAAGGCAAAGGCGTTAGCTACTGACCACGTAACACACTTAATTGAGTTCAGATAGCTAATAGATTTGCTTTCATTCGATGTTAAGGTGGAGCCGATCCATGAACTGGGCTTACCAGCTTGATTCACGTCCCAACGAATGCACTAATTATTCGCTGTTTGAATGAACCTAAACGGATTTCATCAAAGCTCCCCATGATACCGCTAGAGCTGCTACCGGTGCTCGATGTCGAAGTCCATGTTAACTGCGTACTTTCATTTGTTAAATTTTCCAATGACTTAGCTTTGCCTGAATTGTGGCTATAAGGTTCTTCTTCTACTACTTCAGAACTATTCACTTTTGCAAACATACAGGTCTCGGGTATGTCTTGCTCAATGCGTTCAGAAAACTCGATTAGGTTTTGCTCAGCAAAGGTAAATAGCCATGCTTGCTGGTTTTTTGCGTCATTTATACGGAGGATACGGCCAAGTACCTGCCTAAAATATAACTCTGTCTTAACCGCGCTCATGTGGCAACATACTTGAAGTCGGGGGATATCAGTTCCTTCGCTTATCATTCCAACACTTACAATCCATTGGTCACTACTTTGTCGATAACGTTCTATTTCGACTAAAGGTTCTTCATGACGATAAGTAACGATTGAGACTGATTGAGCAAACTTTTGAGATAGTATCCTCTGAATTGATTGTGCATGCTGAACTGACGAAGCGACAACTAACCCTCCAGCACTTGGCGATTGTGTGCGTAATTCAGCCAGCTTTTTGCAACCTAGGCCAAGCAGGTATTCCATCGCCTCTTGATTGTGAATGACACTCTGGTAAGAGGTTTTAGTCTTTTTTATCATTTCTAAAATCGAAGAAAAGGACTCAACTTTTTCATCATTTGTGACCGACAGGTGTTCGTTATCAACGAGGACTATTTTCGGAGTCCTACAAACGTTGTCTGCAATGGCCTGTCTTAATGTGTATTGGTAATCAACGAAAAGCTGACCATCCGGATCGCTGTATTCACCCATTGTGATAGGGATAGAATCAGAGCGCCATGGAGTACCAGACATTGCGAGTGTGTAGGTAGCTAGTCCTTGAATTTTGGTAAGGACTTGCTGGCCCCATATGTTCGCATTTTCAATATCTGATCCTGCGCAGTGGTGTATCTCATCGAAGACGACAAATACACGATAGTTTCCAAGTGCCTGCCAAAACTCATCGCTCAAAAATTGGATCGATTGGTATGTGAGCGATTGACCGATAGCACCTAACCCACCATTAAATGTACAGTTTAGAGTTTTTGAAAAGGTTCTTTTTATGCCATCTGAAACCGTTAAGGATGGGGAGAAGCACAGTACTAGATCAACCATATTGTTTTTCAATAACCTTGACGCGACAGTAGCTGCGAGGACCGTTTTTCCGGCCCCTGGCGTTGCTTGACAAAAGAAGTGATTTTGGTTCGAACGATACTTCTTCAACACTTTTTTTGAACACTCTTCTTGCCACAATCTCAGCACGTTGTTTTACCCTCGGAAAGTGTTTTGAGAACATTCGTTAAAACGTTTACCTTTCCAAGTAGTTGGGCTGAACGTTCTTTTGCCTGCTCAAGAAGTGGGGTCAGTTTACCCCTTAATTCAGGGAAGCGATGGTTTAGAGATTGGTACTCTTCAATCTCTCCCAGAATAATTTCTAATTCACCTTTATATTGGCTGCGCTCACGTATTAATACTGAGTAATCAGGTATAGAAGGGGTATCAATCTCAATTGCTTCTGGTTTAGGTGCTACTTGTAGAGTTTTAAATAGATCGGTTTGGAAGTACCTTTTCTTCTGCCCAGTACCTTCACTTCTAAGCCAATCGTTCTTCATAAAGCGTAGGATTTGTCGGTAGACTATTTTGCGTGCTTCATCTGGTTCAGTGTGGTCGTTGCTAATTGAAATAGAGGCATCTCGTAACTCTATAACTGAAAAACCATCCATCTCTTTTTCTATCAACAACTTGTGCATTACCGCACTGACTTTCGCAGACCGTTTCATTTACTACTCATACAAACCAAAAAACTAAGGATTGCTTAGTATACAGAAATCAGTAAAACTAAGAAAATCTTAGTTACCTGAGATTAGAGATATGAATCGTAAGTGTCGTTCAATAACCCAATCCCAATACGCCTCAAAGAAGCGCGTAAAAAAGCGAAGCTATCCCAAAAAGCGTTGGGGGAGCGTATAGGCATGGATGAAAGCTCAGCAAGCCCAAGAATGAACCAGTATGAAAAGGGGCGACATACTCCTGATATCAGTACGCTGAAGAAAATCGCAGATGAACTTGGTGTGCCGTTGAGTTACTTCTTTTGTGAAGATGAAGTATCAGCTGAATTAGCGGTGAATCTGAATAAGTTGTCTCAACATGATAAGCAGAAGATTCTTGATATGACAGCTCGGCTTATTGAAGAAACATCAGAAGATAACAGCTAGAAAGGGGACTAGCTAAGCAGTTGTAAGAGCCTGCGAAAGTGAAATAGATTTCCGGTACGGCAGAATCGCTTGGTGATCACATGAGTTAGCTATGTCAGTTAACTCAAAGGTGGACAGAAGCTTCATAGAGTTCACGCTGTAGTTTTAATCTTTATTGTTCGAGTTGCAGTCTGTATTTTCCTCCGACAGCTGACGGTTCGAACGCAGCCGGCCGAGTACACCAGGCAAAAAAAAAAGCGGGCGCCAAATATAAGGAAGGCGATCCGGCCGCTGGCCGCGCCCGCCAAGTCGTGGGGCGAATCGTGCTTGCGGTAATATAAGCAGTACTTCTAAAACGCCCCCTTGAAATGATTCTCCCCAGCGCTATAGTCAGCAAAACACGCCACAGAATTGAGGATCGACTATGGCTAACAACAGCATTTCTATCACCGTCAACGGCCAGACCATCGACATCGCCGACAACAATGCGGTCCTCGTGGCCTGTCTCGAGGCACTGGCACACAAACTGGCACCCGATCCGGTGGCCATCGACGACACGCCCGCTGAACCCGACAGTGCCGATCCACGCTATTACATCTCGACCGGCCAAGCTCCGGTACAGATCCGGCTGGCGCCGTTCGAAAAAGTTAGTCTCAACGAGTGGCTGCACAATTTAAACCTGCATATGGAGCGGAAGATCACCAGCGGCAAGCTGCTGCGCGGCCTGATCCAGATGTACCGCGACGGCCAGTTTGATCAGCATGAGTTGGCCGGGGCTATCCGCAAGGCAGGACGCTGAACCAGAAAGGTAGTGCCTAGTTACTATAAACTGTTGGTGAGGTAATCATCCATCGTGTAGTCGAGGAACTGGAAAACCTCGCGCTGGCGAGGGGTGATACCGGTGTCGTTGCTGCGGCGCTCGATGAGTTCGCGCATCTTGTTTTTCAGCTCCTTGCTGTGCTCCGGTTCGCAGGCTTGGGTTAGCCTGTGCGGAGTACTCTGCTGACCGCTGAAGGTTGTCTTTAACCTCTTGGTGATTAACTTTGTGCTTATTGTTGCTTTGGGTATTGTCATTGGCTTCGACATCAAGGGTAGCTTCCGTGCCATTGTCTAGATCCAATGCTTTTTCAACCACATGATTGTGGCGACTCTTGTGTGTATGGGTCGCCATATCCTGTCCAGCCATCCCACCAAACTCCATTTCTGATTGCGCGGTTGATGTCAAAGGACATTAAAGTTTGAAACTTTAATGCCTCTGAAGTTCGTTTCTATCGTGGCTACAAGAGGCTAAATGTGACAATAAAGATTGAAACTTAGACTTAACCAACGTGACTATCCAGGAAAGTGTGACAACAAAGTTCGAAACGCACATTTGGACATTTCTGAGTTACAGTATTTACTAAATTAGCAATTTATGGATTACTTGAAGTATTGCAAACTATCTAACCTAATGGCCAAATTCACTCTCTACTACACAAAGACCTTTTTCTCTAACATAGCTTTAGTTAATAAAGTAGTCCGAAAAACTGCCCCTTCATTTTTCACGCGATTGACAAGACGAAACATAGAATTATCTAACGTGAAAGCCTCACAGTATGGGATAAGAGTCATTTGATGTAGATCACCGATATCTGAATTTTGATGTTTAATCTTATTGGAAGGGTCTTCATCAATATATAGATACCAGAACAGCAACGAAAGAAAACGCACGCTCGAACACAAGCTAGTCCTTTTTAACTTTGACATCCGATATTGAAATAACAAGTCTATTTTTTCACTGGGTACTTCACGCATATCTAGTGAAAGCAAAAATGTTTCTTTTTCTGCTAGTGCGTTGTTCTTGCGATGCTTCTTGCCCTTTTTTAGGCTACCTGTATCGATCGCGTGAGAAATAATTTGGTCTACATTATTTAGCCACTCAGATTTTTCCTTTTTGTAGCTGAGATCCCATTGTTCTAAGTCTTTGCCTTGTAGTACAAATTCAGAGTTACACCTCAAGAGCCCAAGAATAAGCCTTTCACGTTCTTCAGGATATATTTCTGTCAAGTCCATCTCAATGGGTAGGTCATCTAGTTTATCAAGATAGTTATCAACTTCTGCTTGTTTAACTTTAGCAGGGTCAACAATTACACATGGGATAGATGCATAGAACTTTGCAGCTACTTCTGTTCTATCCCCTTGTTGCCAATTGGGATTGTATAATTCAGTTAATGATAGTGAGTTTAGAACCACAACATACCTATTCGACTGAATGTACTCGATTAGAGAAGTTTGAAACTTATCGTCACTCAAACGACCAATGACCCAGTTATCTAAAAAAATGTACTTTCTCAACTATTACTCCGTTGGCCTAACGTGCGATTAAGTGACTGGCACACTACAAACTCAGTAAAACATACCATCTTGAACACTGACATATGAATGCCGAACCGTGTTGAATTACTCTCAAACGTTAGCGATAGATTGGCTCAAAGCCTGTTGTACGAAGCTTATCCCAATAATGTTGATGTATTGATATACACGCTTGGCGCAGTTGTTCAATATCAGCATCACCTGCAAGTTTGATGATAACGCTGTTATTGCTTTCATAAGCACTTTCCACAATATCGAGATTATCAATATCTTCCACGAAAGCAGCCACATACATAGGGAAATCCTCTTTCTCTGGCATGAAAGGACAATCAGCCTTGATATCGGATTCAGTAATTTCTCTTAGACCTAGCTTAAAATTCATTATTTACCTTTGTTTGATGATCCTTCGATGCTGTAAACAACTTACTAGCATAAGGAAAAATAGGTCAAATGAAGATTTAACGAAGTGAGAAGCTAAGCAGAGTTAACTAGAATGGGGCAGAACTAAGTTAGGGAAGAAACGTAAAATTGACTTTATCAGTTTAGAAACAGTATTTTGAATACCTTAAACGTTATTATGCGTTTTCGTCCTGTAACAAATTGAGCTCAACTTTATGAACTACTTCTATCACAATAGGCTCTAGGTTGGTGTCGAGTTTTAGCTCTAACTTCGGACTGGTTGTATATGTAGACAGAGCTTGTTGAATAGCAGTGAAGTTTTCTTCTACTATAGTCTGTAACTGCTTGGCTTTTCTATATAAAAAATCAGATCGTATAATGGCATGAGTTGGATGCTTACTTGCGGTATAACCACCTCCCATAGGCATATACTCAGTACCATCACTTACAACTACGAAAGTAGTTGTCGCTCTTTTTCTTAAGGTTCTTCTCTCTTCAGTTGTCAACACCGACACTGGCGATTGAGAGTTTTTCTTAAAAACATATGGCTGTAAAATAGCTGGCCAATTGTCATGCATAACCTGAATTAAATCAGTGTTAGTCCAAGTAACCACTGAACCATCAGCTTTCTCATGCTGCAAGATGTCGATCAGATAAGCATCACTTTCACTAAAACAAATAAAAAGCAACTCGTTACTTCTACTCTCTTCAAAGTGCAAATGGTGTATTCCCCACTCTGCGAGGAGTAAGTCAGCAAACTTAGGTTGATTCAGTTTCCTTACTCTATTGCTTAACAAGGCATTTACGTCGTCACCATGTGTCAGCTTGTTAACGATCTCGATAATTGCTTTAGAATCTGACAGTTTGTCTGATATATGGACATTCCATTTGCGTACAGGTACACGCCGAGAATAAACAGTAAAAAAGTGGTGTAAGAGGTTTTTTAGGTCGTAGTTCTCGATCTGATCTTTTAATTCTTCAGAACGCTTATCTTGCTGACGTAATTGTTCTGGTGATGGAACATTTAAACCAGATTTCTCAAGAACTGCTTGCAGTTCACCTGACAAATCCGAAAGAAAATCTATGTTCATTTACTAACTCCATACTCAGGGAAACGCATAACAGTTATGAACTGCTTTCATTTATCTAGTCCGCAGATAATTTAGCAGTAATCAACTAAACGCATATTGAAGCATTAGATAAATTGGGTCAAATGGAAATAGCTGGAGTTTTATGATTAATTACTCTAAGAAACTTAGGGGCAGAAACGTGTTACGTCCCTTAGCCCCATTACACTTTGAGCGTATTACTTGATTGGTGTTACAACCGAATTTTCATCCAATAACTCTTGCTGTAGGTCAAACACCCTAAAGCGGAGCCTGGCATTTTCAGCCTCTAACTGCTTCCGGGCCTCAATTGCATTATCTCGTTGCACTCTGTATTTATCTTTAAGCTCATCGGCTTTTTTTAATTTATGTTTTAGCCCATCAAGATCAGACAAAGGGACATCTAGCTCAATATCTAACCCTGCTGTCATCGCCTTATCACGGTTGAGGTTGTATTCGTCGATAACAGGTTTGGCGTAGGCCACGAACTCTTTGAATTTATGGACATAACTATTGCCAAGTTGGGCTTCATTATTGATTCGATTCAACGTCAGTTTGCCCGTCGCCTTAACATGAAGCGGCTTGCCATCTAATAGGCGTTGAAACGCATTGACCAATAACCCTTCGGCCTTACAAGTCGCCTTGTACTCTACTCTCATGACCATACCGCCTTAATATCATCATTGAAGATCTCAAATGGGATGCTGTGTTTGACCAATGTTGGTTCAATGGACTGAATCTTCTTTTTTCTGGCATCCAGAATCAACTCATTGGCATAATCACCCATATCATTAATTGCCCTGAACGAAGCAATGAGGTTGTCCCGCTCCCTCGACAGCCTTTTAGCCGCCTTATCCGTGACAACCTTATGCTCACAGGGGGCTTCAACAATATCCATCAGTGAGCAGAGGCGCTCACAATTACGATTGGTGCAGTAGCCACCTGTAGGAAGTAATACAATGGATTTATCACCAGACCTTACCAAGGCTACCAATTCACTTCGGGACATAACAATTTTCTCCCCCTGTGCTAGCCGCTCTGCTTTATTGCGGGCTATTCGCTCACCTTCTGCACCGCTTAAGGTATCGGATACGTTGTAAATCTCATCCCATGCGTCGACCGCTGAACTTTCAATGGCCTCATCAATTTCACTCATTAACTGAGCATCCATCAACAGTTGGTTGGTACGCGCCAGCTCGGAATAATTCGCGTACCAGTTAGACATATTAATATTTCGGTGCTTAAGCTGGTATTTGACTGTAAGCGCATTGCCCAGTCGGTTCTTCACCATGAAGACTACAAAACTTCGCCGTAAATCATGAGGGCTAAGCTTTGGTAAACCGCCTCCGACCTTTAAACTCCCTGCGCGGTCTGGATTCAGCAGATCGAATTCCTCAACGTCTTCGGCGGTCGCAATAATGTTGAATTCTTTCAAATTCAATGCACCATCAGCACCGTCAATACTGTATTTTAGCGACATTTTATTTATGAGAGCTTCACTGTCATAAGGGATATCAGAAGAAATAAAGGCACTCTCAAGGTCTTCTTTCTTTGCATTATATTGGTCTTGGGTTAACTGACCATTTTGATAGCCGTCATCCAGTCGTTCTAAACTGTATTTTCTCGCGGCTTGCGTGGCGTCATAAGCGAGCTCCAGTGCCAACTTTGCGATAGGGGCGGTATTCCACGTCGTATAAATCTTTTCGCCCTTATTTCCCTTTGTTGAAAACCCTGAGACCTTTGACACAGTAGCTAATGTATCGTCATAGCTCTCTTTATTCATGGAAAGCAGCTCTTCCTTTCGGGCAGCGGAGAATAAACCGACACAGATAAAGCACATCCTGAGCAGCGTACCTAACCAGTTTCCTCGCCTGTGAAAGGAGAAGTTAGGAACAGCTTGTCGTTCAGGCCACTTGCTTGTTCTGTGAGATATCCTCATTTGCCTCTCGGTTAGAGCACTTACACCTAACGCTTTAAGCTCAGCATTTAGCATTTCATCCTGATAGGTGTATAGCTTTTCCATCGCCTCTGAAATCTGATGGCGATAGGGATGATAGGTTTCCACAAATTCAACAACTGTCCTTAAAATACTGACATGAATCGCTTCAGGAAAAGCGATGGCTTGACCGCCCCCCGCATCAGGGGCAACCCACTTGATATACTCTCGCTTGTGGACATAACGCGTTACAAGACCCGCTTTATTCAGTGAATTAATACCCGAGGCAAGCTGTCGGCAAGTAGATTCGCTGCCAACCCCTTCTAATTTTATTGAGCATTTCTTCCACTCTCGTTCGCTCGAAAGCAAGCTGAAGTCACTTTTTCCCCAGCGTGTTGCGATGGCGCTTAATGTATCCTTTGTGCGTATGAGCGTGCTAACAGCCAAATGAGAGTTAGAGTTTGATTTTTCCTTTTGCCATTGCATCACCGCATAGAGGTAAGACTGAATATGGTGGCGATACTTCTCACCAATATACCCAAAAGAGATTGTTTTTCTGTTCTGGTTCAGGGCATGGAAGTCCCACTCTACATCAAAGACACGAGAAACACCTTTCCCGTCAGAGTCAAATGTCACATACGGATTTTCAGCAACTTCTTGGCGAAGCTGTATAAGCTTTTCAGACATAAGTTACCCCTTAAAAAATTGGCTTGCGCTGGCTCGGTCTTGGTAAAGCGGGTGGAAATCGCCGTCATCCACTTTCTGTTTTACTTGAGCGTAGTTTTTAGGTGCTTTTTGTTTCAGCCTGAGAAGGACTTTTTTCAATAGGCCTTCTACCACGAAATACTCGTCTTTAGGTGCGGAATTACTTGCCACCATCTCCTTGAGGTCTTCAATTTGCTCTAAAAATGACAGCATCAGCCAAATGTCATTTTCTGACGCCACCAATTTATGACTGTCGCAATCAAAGCAAGCAAGAAAATCCGTGCAACGCCCCGTATCTTTCGAAAAATCAACGCCCAACTGCTTCATGCGCCTCGCTTCCGCAATAAGCTTCTCTGGTGTTGCCCCTGCGCACTTGATGCCACTGGGCGTTGTCATTAATGGCTGCTCTTTGCTTTCACGGCTGCGCAAATTCTTATAATCATAATCTGACAAAATATCGCTGCGCATCGCCTTTGCACCCTCGATGGCTTTGCCTATCTCCTCGCCCTTGGCAACCGCGCTTAACGCTCCAAACGTGGCATTGAGGTTATTATCATGGTCTGCCTGAACACCACTCGAGTAGCGTTGGGCGACAACATTTATGTCATTATTCAGCCCCTGTGACACAAGGAAGATGTCTTCAGTGACTCGCATCAGTACATCAGATTTTGTTGCCCTGAATCGGCTTGTAGTAACCGTTAAGCCAGTTATCTTTTCAAGCTGAGTATTGATGCGGCCAATAACTGAGCCATGGTTATTGAATGTCCAAACCTCACCATTGGCATTAAAGAAAGGGCACAGCGGCAGCTCATTTGACAGCGGGATACCCAGTGATTGGTACATCACTTTAGACGTTTTAAGCCATCGGGTAATCAACTCTTTAGTTCGCTGGCTAAAGCCAGTGCTATTATCTAAATCCTTATAGCCTGCCCTGAACTTCTCACCGTCAAAAACAAACCGCCCACTACCAATACTCTTAAATGAAACGTCCTTGTGACGCACATTAGCGAGCACCGATGTATTCATGCCTGTCAGCATTGAGAACACGAAAAACCAATTACGTGATGCCTGATTATAAAATACCTGCCGATGAAGTTGCTCAAGTGGAAGCGAGGCGTCCTTTAGGGTTGCACCCATGGGTTTCATGCACCACTTGAAGCCTTTTTTCTTTTCTGCCCTTTGCCTTAATGTCCAGCCATTGCGTCTTGCTTGCTCATCAAACAGTTCTTCATCAAAGAACGGGTGAATATCAAGCAACTCATTGTTCTCAATCGCTTCCTGAAAGGCCACAGCGCCTTTAATCAATACCTTGGATAAAGGCTTCAGCTCTGTTTCCACATGGAACGCTTTATTTGCAGCAGGAGTTCTCGCGGCAACTTCTGGCAGTACCTTAAGGTCAGCTTCTCTGTTCCACTGCCTTAATAGGAAAGATAAGCTGTTTTTAATTTGCTCTGCTACCGAAACCAGCACACCTTTTTCGCGAAGTTTATTGAAGTGCTTAATGCAATCAATCATGACGGCATTACGGAAAAGGTCACCGTGATAACCAATACCATCAAGGTATTTAAAGTAAG
This sequence comes from Photobacterium makurazakiensis, assembly GCF_050336715.1. Classification (NCBI taxonomy): domain Bacteria; kingdom Pseudomonadati; phylum Pseudomonadota; class Gammaproteobacteria; order Vibrionales; family Vibrionaceae; genus Photobacterium; species Photobacterium makurazakiensis. The sequence goes on along the minus strand of NZ_JAKJSJ010000029.1, from coordinate 69,592 downwards.
CAACAAGCCCAGAAAAACAACCCAGCTTTGTCTTATTTTCAGGCAAGGGATTTAGCATTTGATGAATATCCCTGACAATATCATCCCGATTCGCCAGTACCTCATTCCCTGATTTAATCTGTTTCACGGCCGGGACATTGCGGTAGCGTAGGCGGTGAGTGTAGGCTTTTAATCCATTGCCGCCATCTAAAACCATATCTTCAAAGCGAAGTGGGATAACAGGCGCAATTGGTTTATTAAGCGCTATTTTGGTACGTTTACGTCCTTGTGTCATAGTGCCCCTTCTAAGTCCTCAAAAGCGCCAATATAGTCCAGTACATCCTCGTAGATTTCGTCGGCAGAGGGCATGTCCTGTGCTATTTTCAGGTACTCCATGGTCGTCGTCCTATCTTCATGGCCTAGCAAAGCCGATACCCTATCCAATGCCTCATCGGGTGTAATTGACGGGTTGCCATGCTCATCCTTCTTGTTTAAAAGGTGGCGGAAGATATTCACAGCAAACGTTGAGCGTAAATTATGCAAGGAACCAACAATTGGTTGGTCGAGACCTTGGGTTAGGTTTGCAGTGTTACGAATTTCCACCCAGCGCCCAGTAAAGTCTTGTGGTCGGGTATACATGGGCTTCCCGGACTGTGTAATAAACAGGTATTCCAGTTCGGGGTTAATGGCATCATCACCCTCAAAGAGATGCGTATGACCTGCCTCAACCTGCTCCTTGCACCATGCTTTGAATTTATCTAGACGCTTTTGATACCTGTCAGACTGCGAGTAATCGTAAAGCACCTTCATTAATGCGGCAGGGATAATAGTGACGCGGCTTTTATTCTTCTCTGCGAAGCCCTCAGCAGTCTTTGTGAGTGATTGATATTTATCACCGACACCCAAATCCATCACAGGCTTTTTGAAAACCTCATTGCCGTCTTGAATCATTGTTTCGGGGTTAACAATCTGTCCCAAATGAAGGCTCGCTGCTTCCTCTCGGCGTAACCCTGTATAACGGCAAATCATTGGGTGCAGGCAAAACTCAATCGGCAATGAGTGCAGTTTATTACTGTCACCATGGCGAACTACCCTGCGGGCCTTCATCAGTATATTTTGTAGGATGTTCCATTCACTATTGGTAAACGGTTTTAAGTCACGGCGTAGATTGCTGAGGTTTGTGCCACCACTGCGAGATGACTTAGCAAACTTAAGCCTCATATCCGTCGTGTGCACCTGCTTACGCTGGTAAGCTTTCATACTGGATGCAGACGCCTCGAAATGGATATTCACGGTCTCAAACTGGAAGGGGGGGTTATTAAAGCGAATGCCTTGGCGAAGGCAGTGTTTATAAAAACCAACGACACTGCTCATATATTGCTTAGCTGTTGATTTTTTTAATACGCCATCAATAGCAAGTTGTTTTATTCCATCCCGATACTGGTAGGTTAAACGTTCCTGCTTATTGCGAGGAAAGGCGCTCCATTCTGGACGGGGGTCATCATAGAGAGGGTCAAAGTCACCTTCATCGTATTCAGCATCCCACTCAGCCTGTTTGTCCAATACAAAGCTGAAGTAATGGGCAAGCCCCTGTGCATCTGTACCAAGCTCAAGCACGCCATCATCAATTGCTTTCGACAACAAGAACTCATTGGCCATGTTTATCGGCTGGTAGCTGATTAGGTTATCTTTCTTGTCGTACCCGACGATATTGAGTAAGGGAAGTTTCTTAATGGGGACTTTGTTGCCATTGGCACGGTAGGTAACCTGAGGTTCGCCATTATCATCAATGGATACCAATGGTTTCTCGTAAACGAAGTTAGGGATAGATGAAATCTCTACCTCTTTTCGTATGACCTTTTTCTGATTTTCATCGTTATCTGACATACTAAACCTCATGCTGTACATACAACCAGTATATACAGCATTCTCAACTTTAAAAGTTAATTATGAGGTTTTAGTCTATCAGGTAAGTTTTGAATGTGATCTTCCCAATCGATCACTTCAATCTCATAAACGATTTTATCGCGAACGGATTCACCGGCTTTATGCATGGCATCTTTTGAGCCGGTGAGTAGCGGGTGCCACTCAGGGATATCTTTACCTTCCGCAAGCAAGCGGTAAGCACAGGTATCAGGCAACCAAACGAATTCGTCAATGCGGTCACGCGTCAACTTTAAACACTCTTCACCCGACTCAAAGCGGTTAGGATAATCTTTACAAGAACACGTATTGTTATCAAGCAAACTACAAGCAACATTGGTGTAGTAGATTTCATCGGTATCATCATCGATCAGCTTATGTAAGCAACATTTGCCACAGCCATCGCAAAGTGCCTCCCACTCTTGATCGGTCATTTCCTGTAAATCTTTTTGTTGCCAATAGTGTGTCATCACTCTGCCTTCTGTTTATCCTCACCACCCCAGATACTGGGTTGATATCACCTCGGAGGCGGATTTATAGCCGTCTAGTCTTCAAAGTGCAAGCTATTCTGCCATTACGACTAAAACTAACGAATGAATAAGAGTCATTATTATTTGCACACTAAAAATAAGCTAAACGTGAATAGTTTTTGATCCGTTGCGATGACAGTGGTAAGTTTCGCAACCATTTTTAATAATTGTAGGTGAATTATGGATTGTCGATTAGGTTGTGGCGCATGTTGTATCGCCCCAAGTATCTCTTCCCCAATTCCAGGAATGCCTAAAGGCAAGCCTGCAGGCGTGCGCTGTATTCAGCTCAACGAAGATAATCTATGTAAGATTTTCGGCCAGCCAGAGCGGCCACCGGTATGTCATCAATTTAAAGCATGTGCATCTCTGTGCGGAGCAACCTCACAGCAAGCCATTAGCAATATTACAGAACTAGAAAGCATGACCTAAGCCATGCTTTATTAAATACTTATCCGCGTTAATTAGAAACGAGATCGGACTAAACGTTAACTTTACCCGTTAGAATGCGCAATACCGATTTAGCGTGCTCAACCGCTTGGTGACCAGAATGGGTAAGGTAACCACCGTCAGCACTCGTTACTAGCCCCTTCGCATATAAACGTTCTGCGGCTGAAACCATGTCTGGTGCTGCGTCGCTGCGTACTTTGATCCCTTCTAAATCACTGTGCATAGGGAATTTTACCAATAGGTTCATCTCGTGAACCAACTCTAAATTGTATGGCATTTTTTTCCTCTCAAATTATTCAGCTTGGTATTAATATTAGCGGTTCACACAAAGAAAACTAGGTGACGAGATCATATCCTGTCTATTCTGCGCGAGAGCCAGATCAAATTTTTGATATAAAAAAACCGCCACGATGGACGGTTTTTCACAAAAGTTGCTTATTGTTCAAATATTAAGCTTGAATGCCAACAATCAACCATGGTGCATTTTGCGCTCGTAAATTACGCTCTAAGTGCCAAACATCAGTGATGTCTTCTTCAACACCTTCGGCACCGTCTTTATAACGACCAGAGAACTTAATGCTTAATTGAGCAGTGTTCGCATCGTGATCTGCACGAACCAGTTCAGCATCAACATACATTACTTCCGTATGCTGCTCACCCTCTAGCTTACCGCGCTCGGCCTCTAAGTCATTAAACAAGGCTGGGCTTACATATTCACGGATTGTTTCCAATTCATTGTGATTCCATGCGCCTTGAACCTTACGGTAATGCTCGCGTGAACCGTTCAAAAACGCGTTCATGTTAAAACCAGGAGGCAGGTTAAATGGCACATCGCTGTCAGTAGAAGCATACGTTTCTTGCTGTTGAGCAGAACCGCTGTTCATGCCTTGTGCTTGTTGACGGTGCTGAGCCTGCTGCTTCTGCTGGGAGTTACCTGCGTATGCCTCACGATGCCCCATTGGCGTCGCTTTAGCCCCACGCATTGTCTTAAATAGCTTAAAGATAACAAAAGCAATCAAGCCGAAGATTAGAATATCCATAAATTGGATACCCTCAAACGCTCCACCAAAGAATGCAGCAAGAAGACCACCCGCAAGAAGACCACCCATTAAACCACCCATTAAGCCTTTTTTGCTTGATTGAGCGGCTTGATTAGCAGCTGGTTTTTGTTGGTTTACTGTATTTGTTTGCTGTGGTTGTTGTCTTTTTACTGGTGCCGTTTTGAAGCTTTTGCCAAACGACTTACCGCCGCCAAATTTCTTTGCCTCAACTTGCGGCGCTGCAAAAGACACCGTCAAAATCAAGGCAAATATAGTGAAGAAGCGTTTCATATAAATCAGTACCTTTGCCTAATATAGGAATCAGCATCCTAAACCGCTATACCTGAATGTCAACTAAACCATCAAAGCAAATTGTTACTAACAATTATCAATGATGAATGTAGCAGCAACAAAACTTACATTAAAATAACGAAACAACGCGAATAACGGGCTAAATTCATTCTATAAGTCAGTTCAAATTAGTTTGAACTTTTCAGTATTGTGTTTTTCTAAATCTTCGTTTTAAAGCTAGTTATTATGACATGGGCGGCTAAACTAGATGTTGCATTCGACTAGGATACCAAATAATAGGAATATCAATGAACGATACACACAGTAAGCTAATCGGCTACTTATTATGGATTTTGGGCTTCACTGGTGCCCACCGCTTCTACTACGGCAAACCCGTAACTGGTACGATTTGGTTTTTTACTCTGGGGCTTTTTGGTATCGGCTGGCTAATCGATTTATTCCTGATCCCGTCAATGGATCGCGAGGCCGATTTACGCTTTACTGGCGGAGAAACTGACTATACCGTCTCTTGGTTACTGCTTACTTTCCTTGGCGTATTCGGTGTTCACCGCATGTACATGGGCAAATGGTTAACAGGTATCTTATACCTGTGTACTTTTGGTTTTTTCTTGATTGGCGTACTCGTCGACTTTTGGACGTTAAACGAGCAAGTTTCGATCAAAAATAGAGAATCTCGCCGAGCATAAACACAGTAAAAAATTGTTCGTAAAAAACTGATTAGCGTACAGTTTTTACTCGCTGCTACTTTGTAGAGATGATAAAAATCACATCTACTAAAGAAAACAGCCGTAATTTGTTGTTAATCAGTACCAAAACTTGATCTTATTACTTAGTAAACACTAAAGTATCGAACAAYGTTCTATAGCTTCACTGGCAAATCACCTGTTAGGGAGCACTAAACTTATTTTGCACTGTTCTTTTAGTGGCTATTCCTATTACAATTACAGCTAACAAAATAAGAATTATTCGATTAAGAGTAAAATTCGATGGCAAGACGAAATGACCACACTCGCGAAGAGTTGGTAAGTATGACACTGGAGCAAGTCAAAAACTTTCTCGCTGAGCACCCTCATCATGAACTGAGCTTACGAAAAGTTGCGGCAATGATTGGCTATGTACCAAGTACATTAGTCAATGTATTTGGTAACTACAATTTGCTTCTATTGCATGCTGTCGCCCAAACATTGGACGAGCTGTTTGCTGAAGCTGAAACTCAAATGAATGAGGCAACATCAGCAGAAGATGCATTAAAGAAACTCGCTTATTGTTACCTTGATTTTGCTTCGCAAAACCCGTACCGCTGGCAGTTGATCTTCCAACACACCATGAACGGTGAAGATTTGCCAGAATGGCAATCCGATCGAATCAATAACATGACAGGCATGCTTGAAACCCTGATCCGTGAAATTAATACCGAATTAACAGAAGAAGAAACGCTCGAAGCAAGCCGTGTAATATGGTCTGGCGTTCATGGTATTACTTTACTAACGGTTGATGACAAGCTTTTTACTTCGAGCCCTGTTAACGGCAAAGCGTTAATCGATAATTTACTCAGCACTTATATTAATGCCTGGAAAGCTTAAACGGAGTTAAGCATGTCAGGATCCACTCAATCAAAGCTGCTTACTAAGCAGCGTTTTTTACCTTATTTTCTAACGCAAGCCTTTGGGGCTTTCAACGACAATGTCTATAAGAATGTTTTACTCATTCTTATAGCATTTGCGGCTCCCGGCACTTTGCCTTTAGACAGCGATCTTATTATCAACCTGGCTGCAGGGCTTTTTATTCTGCCTTTCTTCCTATTCTCTGCTTCTGCTGGGGTACTGTCAGATAAATACGATAAAGCGTTAATTATGCGCATCGTTAAGTTGGCAGAGATCGTCATAATGTGTCTGGCTGCCATCGCGTTTATTAATGAAAGTTATACTGCTCTTCTGATCTTGCTGTTTTTAATGGGGACACAATCTGCATTTTTTGGCCCTGCAAAATACGCCTTACTGCCACAGCATTTACGCAAAAGTGAGCTAGTTTCAGGCAATGCGCTGGTTGAAACAGGAACGTTTCTCGCGATTTTGATCGGTACCTTACTGGCGGGTATTATTGCTAACATGGATAACGCTAAGTACATCGCCGCTATGTCGGTAGTTACCTTTGCTGTCATCGGTTATCTCTGTGCCCGATGGATCCCTGAAGCCAAACCCAGTAACCCTGATATTCAATTCAAATGGCAGCCAATAAAACAAACTCGCATTACCCTCGGCATTGCCCGTAAAGATAAAACTATTTTTCAGTGCATTATGGGCATCAGTTGGTTTTGGTTTCTTGGCGCATGCTATCTGACTCAATTTCCAAACTTCGCCAAATTACATCTTGGCGGCAGTGCGGCGGCGGTTTCTTTCTTGTTAACACTATTTTCAATCGGGATCGCGATTGGCTCACTTTTATGTGACCGATTATCGGGTCACCGTATTGAGCCTGGCATTGTGCCATTAGGTAGCATCGGGATCTCCATTTTTGGTGCAGGGCTAATGTTTGCCACACCTAATTCAATCCCTGAAACGCATTCAATTGTTGAGTTTGTCACTCATCCAGAGTTAATAAGTGTCTTTATCTCATTAACATTGCTTGGGGTATCTGGCGGGATTTTCATTGTTCCACTCTATGCCATGATGCAACACCGAGCCAAAGAGCACGAACGCGCTCAGGTTATTGCTGCTAATAATATCTGGAACGCCATTTTTATGGTGGTCAGCGCCGTTAGCGCCATTATCGTGCTGTCAGTGCTTGAGTTTACCATCCCACAGTTTTTCTTGATTTTATCGGCGCTAAACGTCTTGGTAGTGCTATACATCTACATACAAGCACCTGATTTCTTTTGGCGGTTCTGGGTATGGATTGTCAGCCATACGATGTACCGCGTAAAACATAAAGATCTAGCAAACATTCCCTCAGAAGGCGGCGTGCTTATCGTCTCGAACCATGTTAGCTATATGGATGCGCTATTACTGGCCGGTGCCTGTCCTCGACCGATCCGTTTTTTGATGGATCGTGATATTTATAATCTGCCTTTAATCAAAAGCTTTTGTAAAGCGTGTAAGGTGATCCCGATTGACGCGACAGACAGAAAATCGGTCATGAAGGCATTTGTCGATGTCAGCAAGCACCTAAAAGAAGGGGATGTGGTGTGCGTATTCCCTGAAGGTCAGCTCACCTCTGATGGAGATATCGCCCCCTTTATGCGAGGCATTGACCTGATCATTAAACGCTCACCAGTACCTGTAGTACCGATTGCCTTACAAGGCTTATGGGGAAGCTACTTCAGCCGTGAAGGCGGACGGGCATTGCTTAAAATACCAAAGCGATTCTGGTCAAAGGTCAATATTGTTGTTGGTAACCCAATTGAATCGACACAAGCAAACAGCGTAATGTTGCGAGAAGAAGTACTGCGCCTTCGTCGCGATAACCCATAAAAAAAGCGGAAGGGTAACCTTCCGCTTTTTTGTGTACAGTCATTTGGATAAGACGATATTCGTGAACTAGTGAGTTGCTAACCAATCGGCTAGCAACTTACGTGAAACCTTAATACCACCCGCCTGCAGCGATGTTGGTAATGTTAGGTATCGAATAGGCCGACGAAAAGCCGTTACTTGTGTGCACATGTAATCAGTGAGAATTCGATTGAGTTCTGCATCAAGATCAACGGTTGTTGTGATTATCGCAACAGGCCGCTGGCCAAACTCACTATCGTCAACAGGCAAAACAAATGCTTGTTCAACCACGGGATGAGCAGCCAACACCTTTTCAATCATTTCTGGCTGAATATTCTCACCACCAGAGATAAACATATTATCTGCACGACCAACAATATGTAGCTCATCATCTTTTAAGTGGGCGAGATCTTTCGTCGCAAACCATTCTTCATCACTCACTGGGAATACCATTTTATTACGGTAATACCCTAGGCACAATGTTGCCCCTTTCACTAAGACCTCATCATCCCTGAGCATGAGTTCACGATTCGGCAATATCGCCCCCACCCCAGCGCTTGCATCTGCTGGCTTAACGGTTACTGTTGATGCCATTTCTGTCATCCCATAACCACACCAACAACTAATACCAGCATCTGCCGCCAATTTCGTTAAGCTCACAGGAATGGCCGCACCACCTAGAAGTACCTGCTTTAATGCCAAGGTGTCTGCCGACTCTAGCGCCAGCACACGTTGCAATTGTGTTGGTACAAGGGATGCGTGAGTCACTGTGGCTAATGCCCTATCAAATCCAGCAGCACTACATACCGTTAACTGTGCGCCCCGGTATAACCACCGCCACAAGATTGCCATTCCTGAAATATGAAAGACAGGCAACGATAAGAGCCAATTATCGCCGCTTTCAAATGGCATCCAAGCAAGCAAGCCTTGAGCGCTCGCTAAATGGGTTTGAGCCGAATGAACAACCGCTTTGGGAGCTCCTGTCGAACCTGACGTCATCGTTAGTGTAGCAGCGCGTGAAGGCTGCCAAGTAACAGGTACTACCCGAGGCTTATCTGCGGGCAATAATTGGATTCTCGAATAGCCTGAGAAATGATGTTCGCATTTAGCCGGATACCAAACAAAATCACATTGAAGCTGCTCGAGCTGAGCATCTAACTCAAATTGACTTAAGCGTGGGTTTAAAGCAACAAAGCGGGCACCTACTCTCAATGCCGCAAGCATTAACCAAACGACTTTCGGTGAGTTAGGAGCGATAACAGTAATTAACTGATCTCGCTTTACCCCCTGCTCCAATAAACCTTGAGCATAACGGTCAACATTGGCAGCCACTTCAGCCCAACTAAATTGCTGTTCCTCAAATGACAAAGCGACCTCAGAAGGTCGCTCTGCAGCCCAATGTAGCCAAGGCCAAGTTGGGAACGAGACAGGCGTTAACGCTGCCATACTACCTCAAGCTCGTTAAGCGAAGTAACAGGCAATGCACACCCAGGCCATGGCGTTTCAAGCTGAGCTTGGAAAAGCTGCATGGTATCAAGGCCAGGGATCACTTCAGGTGTTTGCCAAGCTGCAAAGCGAGCAAGCTGATTTAAGCCCAAACTAGACTCCATGCTTGAACTGATCACCGCAACTAAACCTGCATTGTGTGCTTGTTTAACTAAGCTTATACAGCGCTCAATTGAGCCCACCAGCATTGGTTTTATGACAATAGCTACCACACCTGGCTCTGCTTTAACTTCAAAGCCCTCATCACGTACGGTTTCATCCCACGCGATATTGATCCCCGTCTCTTGAGCAAACGCCAAACTTTCAGCAGGTGTTTGGCATGGCTCTTCCAGAAAAGCAATACCCGCTCGGTTTTGCGGCTGTACGTATTTAGCAAACTGGTGTGCTTTTACTGGTGTCCACTTACGGTTTGCATCTAAACGCAAACGGATGTCTGGAATGGCTTCGATGAACATGTTTGCGACCATACCATCACGTACGGCTTCATACATGCCAACTTTGATCTTCGCGATTTTGTCGCCAGGCATCTTACTAAGCTCAACCACTAGCTCATCAGGATCACCAGAACACAAAGGTGCAACTTGATAATTTCCTTGTGCAGGTAATTCACCCGTTAGTTCCAACATTGCCATACTTAACCCGCAAGCTACAGAAGGATAAGCGAGTGATAAATCAATCGTTTCCCCCGCTTGCCACTGCGCTAATAATGCTTGAGCTTGCTCACCCGCCTGCTCCGCCGTTTCTTCGCTAAATTCTGGCAGTGGGGCAATTTCACCGTAGCCAGTCAAGCCACCTTCTGTTAGCTCAATGACCCACCCTTCACGGGTTACTAAACGCTGAGAGCGCAAGATAACGCCTGAGTCCATTGGAAGTTGGTATTGGAAGAGTTTTGCGCTACGCATAATAAAATTCCATCTGCAGGCTCTTTCCTAGGTAGATTCCCAAAATGGATATATTCCAAAAATAGGTATATCCCAAAAAAGAGTGTGCTTTAATAAATGTATTCTGAGTCAATCAGATTCTGTAATAAATACTGTTTCGTCGCCATGAAGAACCCATACGGTTGCTCAGCATGTACGTTATGCCCCGCTTCAGGAATAACGGAATAATCTAATCCTGATTGTTCAGCAAGGCATTTGAATTTCTCGTCTTTTGCTCCGCACACATAATGAATAGGCACTATCAAATCAGCAAGTTGTGCCTGTAACATCGGTTGGTGTGCCAGTGATGTAGCTTGTAACATACGTGCTATAGCACCGCTAAGATTATCACTGCGCTTTTGTATCAAACTTTGTCTTTGGTCATAATTTAACGATGAAAATACCGGTTGTTGATACCAATCAGCTAAAACATCACCAATCGACTCGCTTGCAAAGCGATTAGCCCAAGCTTTATCATTTTCCCAACGCTTCTCACGTTCACTTTCAGGTAAACCAAAGTTTCCCCCTTCAAGCACTAAGCCTCGTAGTATTGGCTGTGGCGTTGCGGCTGATGAAGGCTGAACTGCGTGCTGTTGGCAGGCATAGTACATCGCTAGCCTTGCTCCAAGCGAATACCCCACCAGCACATAATCTGTAATACCACGATGTACTAAGGTTTGCTGCAGCCACAAGCTAACGTCGTCAAAACTCTTCGCATTGAGTAACTGGCTATGACCATGACCTGGTAAGTCAATGGTTAAACAAGGATAATTGGGGGCTAATAAGTTAATAACGTCGCGCCAATCTCGTCCGGTTCCGAGTAACCCATGCAGGAAAACCAGCGTTGGCCGTTCATTCGAACAAGATTTACGATGAGATTGTTTAACCGAGGCGCGAAAGCCAAACGTTTCAGAGTAAAGAAGCATGTTGTACCTCGGCAAATAATGCCTTCAGTAACCGGCCACTCTCGCCCGCAGGCGTTTGTATTTCAATGAGTGTCGTGCCCATAGAGGTAAACCCTTCACGACACACCTGCTCAGCCCCAGCTAAAGACGTTGGACAATGATAATCTAAACCAAACATCGCAGCGGCATGGCTAAATTCGAGACCATGAGGCATACGATAGAGGCTTTCTTTCTGCGCATCAGGTACCGGCAATAAGTCAAAAATTGCGCCGCCATCGTTATTTGTCACGACGATCACGACAGGCTGTGTCGCTTGTCGTAATAAAGCCAGCGAATTCAAATCATAAAGTAATGATGTATCCCCTAGCACACAAAATAAGGGAGCATTTCGTCCAACTTGCACACCTAATGCCGTCGCAATTAGCCCATCGATACCCGAAGCGCCTCGATTGGCAAATGTTGCAGATTGAGGTACTTTGCCACACATATCCAACAGACGAACAATCAAGCTATTTCCTAAAAACAGTTCAGTGCTCTCAGGAAGCCAGTCCATCATATTGGCGGCGAGGCTCATTTCATTCAGCACCGAGTGTGACTGTTTAAGCTGATTTAAATAGTACGATGATACCGCTTTCAGGTTATCTGCCCAGCCATGATTCACTGTACTTTCCGGCACACCAGCAGGTTGAGATTCAAGCACAACCGATAAACATTGGGCGTAGTCACTGATAGGCGCTTGGATCTGCATACTGCAGCTGTGGCTTGGGTCAAGCGGTGCTGATTGTGGGTCGACCAACCAATAATGCTGCCATGTATGGCTGGCAATAAACTGGGCTAACCGCTTCGACACTAAACGACCACCAAACTGCAGTAAGACGTCTGCTTGCTCTAGTTGTTCTCGACAAGCGTTATTTTGAAGCCAGACATCATAACCTGCCCACTCACTGCTTCCGCCCGCTTGCGGATCAACAAAAACTGGCCAACCCAATAGTGTGGCTAATGCCTGTACATCCGCGAGCTCTGCAGGCGCAAGACGACCAACAACAATCATACCTTTAGCGTTAAGAAACGAGAGGCATTGCGCTTCATTCACCTGTAGCGCTTGTGTTCTTGCATCACGGTATTCGGTATAAGCCTGCGAGCTATTCTGCCAGCGTGAAACTGGCGTTAGATATGATGAAAAATCGCCTCCGTCACCATAAAGTGGTTCCGGATAATGACAATTAAAATGCACCGCCCCACCACGCATATGTTGCTGGTACATCGCCGCATCAATACTGGCCAACAACCAGCTTGGTGATATGTCAGTGGTTGGTGAAGGAATATCGAGAAACTCTGTCACGTGGCTAGAGAAAATACCATGCTGACGAATGGCTTGATTTGCGCCACATTGAATTAATTCAGACGGCCTATCTGCTGTCAGTAAAACAAGCTTTTCGCTCGTTAAACCGCTTTCTGCCACTGCTGGTAATAGGTTGGCAACAGCGGTACCTGACGTCACCACAACCGCGACTGGTTCTTGGGTTGATTTAGCCAAGCCTAGCGCTAGAAAGCCCAAACCTCGCTCATCAAAATGAGTATGAATAGTGAGTTTACTATTGTCGTCGGCAGCCAGTGTTAACGGTGTTGAACGAGAGCCGGGCGCAATACAAATATGTTTCACACCCAACCGAGCTAGCTCCTCAAGCATTAATCCAGCCCAAAGCTGATTTAACGCGGCACGGTGGCTTTTAGGCAAAATCATGCAGATTGACGCTCCAGCTCTGGTTCATCATTTCCAAGAAGGCTACACAATGTTGACGTTTTGCGATCCAACTCTTTCCATTCACTATCGGCCGTTGAGCCTGGCACAATACCGGCTCCAGCAAATAAATGCAGATCTTCACCCATAATAAGAGCACTACGAATAGCGACACAAAACTCACTGCGGTGATTACTCAAAAAGCCTACCGCACCGCTATACCAACCACGGGCAAAGGGTTCATGTTCTGTAATAAAATTCAATGCAGGATCACGGGGTAATCCAGCAATTGCCGCTGTAGGCTGAAGGTTATCGAGTAAATCAGAGCTGTAAACAGAATCGGTTAACTGTGCGCCAATACCACGTTTAAGGTGCTGCACTTTGCGTAACCGCACTAAGACTGGATCTTCGGCAACCGTCATCGACTCACAACAAGGCACTAGGCGGTTAACGATATCGTCAACGACCAAACGGTTTTCATAACGGTTCTTGTTGTCATCGAGTAACCATTGCGCCAAACGGTTATCTTCTGTTTCATTAATGCCGCGACCAATCGTTCCTGCTAGCGCTTCGGTATGCAAATCACGCTCTTGGCGTAAGAATAAGCGCTCTGGGGTAGACCCAACAAAACAATGCTTTGTATCTAACGCCATCATAAAGTGAAAACTATTATGGTTGCTGCTACGGCTTGCTTTAAGTAATTGCGCAGGAGAAACTGGTGTATCAAGCTTTAGCGTCGTTTTACGCGCCAACACCACCTTTTCAAACTCTTGCCGAGAAATCGCCCCCAGCGCATTAGCAATCATCTTTGACCAGCCAGCAAAATCAGGCAAATAGGTACGGCCTATAATCTTACTTTTGATTTCAGGTACTTCAGTCGCGTTTGCCGATAACTCTGATAACGACTTTACAACTTTATCGGTATTTTCTGGGGAAGTATTCGCAGCCAGTTGCCATCCGCCATCAAGGCGGATAATTTCAACCACAGGCAAGAAAAAAAAGGAAGATAAACACCGTTGGTTGCGAACAGAGCGGCCATCAAACGAACGTCCACCCCACACCCGCTGATCATCGGCAAGAATTTTTTCCGCAGCCTTGGGGTCGGTAAATGTTTTGATCTGACCAAGCGCAACGACTTCTTCTCGGCTATCACGAGACTGCCAATAGAATTTGGGAAATAATGGTTGGGATTCCATCCAGTCAATCAAATCAGTGTTGGCAGGAAGATCCAACTTCACTGAGAATCGTTGAGTTTTTTCGCTGGATTGTTGTTGAATTCTTTCAATTAATAACTCAACGGCTTTTTGTAACGCGGTCAAGGTAACCTCACTCAGCTTTCAAGCACCTATTAAGGCTCATCCCTGGCTGATTGTTAACTTGCTAATCAATTAGCATATGTTCTAAACCCAATCACCTCAGAGGGCAAGACGTAAAGCCGCTAGAGGTAATATGAGTATACCTTTATATGGTATTGACTTGACCCTGATGGGAATAAAGCATCAATCAACCATATAATGAATAGGGCATTCTACCTTAGTTATCGCATTCTGACTAATAAAGTAATCTCTCATCATGAATCTTCATTTCCCCTCATATTTTTTATTAAGGGTAGTTTTTATCACTACAAAGGAGCACTTTCGCTACTGGCTCTGGCTTCAAATAGACTCATGGCCTTAATCGCACCCCTGCTGATACTGAAATTCGGGAAAAAACGTGTTTAGATTTCAAGCAACAGCCATTTTGCAACATTTTATTCTAGCAATTAAGCCAAACCAACCTAACTTTGACCTAGTAGCAGTTTATAACACTAACAGACACCAATAACGGCAAAATAAAACACTATTCAATGTAAATATTTTATATTTATTGTTTATTTTTGACTGTTTGATAGTGTAATTTATTGTGATTAAACGAATAAAGACAAGGTCGCACGAATGCACAACATCGGGATGTCATCAAAACTCAATAATGTCTGTTACGACATACGGGGTCCCGTCCTTAAACATGCCAAACGCATGGAAGAGGAAGGGCACAAAATCCTCAAGCTAAATATTGGCAACCCTGCCCCGTTTGGCTTCGATGCCCCAGATGAAATCTTAGTTGACGTGATTCGTAACTTGCCGACATCACAAGGTTACTGTGATTCAAAAGGTATTTATTCTGCACGCAAGGCAGTTGTTCAGCATTATCAAAAACGTGGTTTACTTGATCTCGATGTTGAGGATGTCTACATCGGCAACGGTGTATCAGAACTGATTGTAATGGCAATGCAGGCACTGCTTGATAACAATGATGAAATATTAGTTCCTTCTCCCGACTATCCGCTTTGGACCGCAGCCGTTTCATTATCTGGGGGAAACCCTGTTCATTATACCTGTGATGAAGAATCTGATTGGTATCCTGATCTTGATGATATCCGCCGTAAAATCACCCCGAATACTCGCGGTATTGTGTTGATCAATCCGAACAACCCAACGGGTGCCGTTTACAGCCGAGACTTTTTACTTGAAGTCATTGAGATCGCACGCCAGCATAAACTGATTATTTTTGCTGATGAAATCTACGACAAAATTTTATATGAAGGCGCACAGCACACTTCGATAGCCCCGCTGGCTGAAGACGTTTTCTGCGTAACCTTCAACGGATTATCAAAGTCATACCGTGTTTGTGGTTTTCGTGCAGGCTGGATGGTGCTATCAGGCCCCAAACAAGCAGCAAAAGGGTATATTGAAGGATTGGAGATGCTTTCTTCAATGCGCTTATGTGCCAATGTGCCCATGCAACACGCCATTCAAACAGCATTAGGTGGCTATCAAAGTATTAATGAACTGATATTACCGGGTGGACGTTTATTAGAGCAACGTAACAAAGCCTACGACATGATTACGTCTATTCCCGGCGTTTCTTGTGTTAAGCCTAAAGGCGCACTGTATCTATTCCCGAAACTCGATCAGAAAAAATTTAACATTGTCGATGATCAGCGCATGGCGCTTGATTTTCTTCAGCAAGAGAAAGTGTTAATCGTACATGGTACTGGCTTTAACTGGAAAAAGCCTGATCACTTCCGGATTGTTACCTTACCTCGTGTCGACGATCTTGAAATGGCCATTGGCCGTCTCGAGCGATTCTTACATAGCTACCGTCAATAGCCGCATCGTCAATAGTAACATCGCTACTCACCTTTTAAGCCCCAGATTATCTGGGGCTTTTTTTGTTAATAGGCTGCCTTAATAATACTATTTGCCCTCGCCTAATATCTGTTACCTTTATAGATATACTTAAGTTAACGCAGTGCAGTATTGTTATGAAGCAAAGCCATTTTTTTGCCCATTTAGCTCGAATGAAGCTGATCCAACGCTGGCCTCTTATGCGTAGCGTTGAAAGCGAGAACATTTCTGAACATAGCTTACAGGTCGCATTTGTCGCTCACGCCCTCGCCTTAATAAAAAACAAAAAGTTCAAGGGTAACACTAACCCTGAGCGTATTGCTTTGCTGGGCATGTTTCACGATTGCAGCGAGGTCTTAACTGGCGATATGCCAACCCCCATCAAGTACTACAACCCTGCAATTGCTGAAGAGTATAAAAAGATTGAGCTGGCTGCCGAGCAAAAATTATTGTCTATGCTCCCTGAAGAGTTTCAAGATGATTACGCACCATTACTCGATAGCCACAAAATAAACAAAGATGACTATGCCATCGTTAAGCAAGCTGACACCTTGTGTGCATATCTTAAATGCCTAGAAGAGCTTAGTGCGGGTAATCATGAGTTTACAACGGCGAAGAAGAACCTTGAGAAAACTCTCAATGACCGCTCAACCCCTGAAATGGAATACTTCCTTGCAACATTTGTTGAAAGCTTCAACCTCACTCTGGACGATATTAGCTAATGAAACCCTTTTCGCTTTCCGATAATTTTAATCAACAATGGGAAGTACGCCGTAGCAATGAACAAAAAGTACGGCGTAATGACCACCGCTCAGCCTACCAACGAGACCGAGCTCGTATTCTGCATTCTGCAGCCTTTCGACGCTTACAAGCCAAAACGCAAGTACACGGTGCTGGCCATCATGATTTTTATCGAACACGGCTAACCCATTCATTAGAAGCATCCCAGATTGGGACCGGGATTGTCGCCCAGCTCAAAATCAAACAACCAGAGTTTCGAGACCTGCTGGCATCAACCAGCTTAATGGAAAGCATATGCCTTGCGCATGATATCGGTCATCCACCTTTCGGGCATGGTGGTGAAGTCGCCTTAAACTATATGATGCGTCATCATGGTGGTTTTGAGGGCAATGCCCAAACCTTCCGCATTGTCACTGTCTTAGAGCCCTACACAGAACATTTCGGTATGAACCTATCACGCCGTACTTTATTGGGGTTACTCAAATACCCCGCGTTAATCAGCACGACTCGCGCATTAGAGTTACCAACCGATGTGCATCAATTCCGGCATTTAAAAGCCAAAGATTGGCATCCAGCCAAAGGCGTTTATGATGACGATAGCGATAACTTTAACTGGGTTATAGCATCGTTTTCTAAACACGACCGTGAGCAATTTAGTCAGATGCGCCAAGCTCGTCATTCACCAACCGAACATTTAAAAACCCGGTTCAAATCACTCGATTGCTCGATAATGGAACTGGCTGATGACATTGCTTATGGTGTTCATGATTTGGAAGATGCCATTGTCATGGGGATTGTTACTCGGGAGCAATGGCAAGAAGCTGTTGCCAGCAAGCTTGCAGACTGTGGTGAACCTTGGCTAGAAGAACGCATTGGTAAGCTCAGTGATCAGCTGTTTGCCAATCATCATCAACGTAAAGACGCCATCGGCGCTATGGTCAATGCGCTATTGACCTCCATTCACATTGCCCCTGCGATCCAAAATGGTCTCGATAGCTTTGAAGAGCCACTTTTACAATGGAACGCTTTTCTAGCGGAGCCAATGGAGTGGGTACTCGATGTGTTGAAACAGTTTGTGAGCCAGTACGTAGTACATAAGCCTGAGATCCAGCTACTAGAGTACAAAGGCCAGCAACTGGTGATGGAGCTGTTTGAAGCGTTTGCCTCAGATCCTGAACGCCTCCTGCCAGAGAGCACTCGAGAACGCTGGCGCCATGCAACAAACAACGGTGAGAATGCACACAGGATCATTGCTGATTATATCTCAGGCATGACTGACGGCTTTGCCCAACGCCTGTATAGTACATTATTCCAGCCAACATCCGTTATTGGGGTTGGCAGTGAAGGCCATGGTTTCTAAGCTTTGATTAGCAACCGTTAAGAGCGGTAGTTTTTCTCAAATACACCAGCAGGCATCTGTTGAATTTGGAATTCAATCATATGCTCGAAAGTCGTTAGAAGCGGGCTGAAATCAACATCGCGCCCCTCAAGAGCACTCAGCGCAAGGTAACCGGCCTCTACCGTCGATACACCTTGCGCTTTAGGGGATTTACGAATTCGGTAATTCCCATTATCAGCATTGTCTAAGTTCACGGTTGGCAGACACTGCAAATTCTCCGAGAGCTGCCATATTTTATAGGCTTTTTTCCAAGTGCCATCTAACAAGATCAACGTGCGTTTTTTTGTTGTAACACCGTTATTGTCCGTCAATGAACCAATTGAAGCCGCTCGCTCTCCTGGGTAAATAATCCATGCTTCACGATCAGGATCGGCCAACAGTTGATTAATCTCATCGTGCTGGGAAAAGTTTTCGCCAACCCACAACCGAGCATTTGGTAATGAAAGTGTCAGTATACGCGCAGTACCGATTGCACGTTTAACCTCTGAAGGGTGTTGTAAAATCCACAGTTCAGTTTTAGCATCAATAACTTGAATCCAGTGACAGATACATGCTTTTTGGGCTTTGCCACATTTTTCACAATATCGACTCATCGAGGTTGCCTTGTCTATTCGTTACTTTATTGTTCTCGCCACTGGCCTAATGGCGCTGTGCCAACTGCCATCACTGCAACATACACTTGCGTGGGACCGCGACGCTATTTTAGAGGGTGAGATATGGCGCCTAGTAACAGGTAATATTACCCATACCAATTGGCCTCACATGATAATGAACAGCCTTGCTTTGGCAACCATTACCTTTATTTTTCGGCGCTACCTCAATACTCGCCGATTATCGGGGCTCATTGTATGTTTAGCCGCCGTCATTGGGTCAACCTTAATGCTATCACCAATGCATTGGTATGCTGGCCTCTCAGGGGTATTACACGGCATATTCACTTGGGGGGCAATCAAAGATATTCAGGCTAAAGATAAACTCGGCTGGGTGCTATTGGCTGGGGTTAGCGCTAAAGTCATAGGGGAGCAGTTTACTGGCGGCTCTTCTAGCTCGGCTGAGCTAATAGGTGCTAGGGTCGCTGTAGAGGCCCACCTAATCGGTGTCATCGCTGGTTTATGCTTTGCTATCATTCCAACAATCAAAAATCGCATAGCTAACACCCTGTAGATATATTTTATATAGCGGAAGGAAAGACAGGAGAACTACACACCTCTCTCCTCTCTGATTTTAAACTGCCGCTATTACAGCTTTATCCGTTCACGATTTTTCTCGACCGTTGCTCCCCCTATCCCTTTCACTTTCGCTAACTCCTCGGCAGAAGAGAACAAACCATACTCGTTACGATACTCGATGATCTTCAATGCCTTGTCAGGGCCAACACCAATTAAGAGTTTATCGAGCTCTTCTGCGTTAGCGGTATTGATGTTTACCGTGATCTCAATACCTTCATAATCATTTGCTATCGCTGGTGTTATTCCCATGGCGGCCGTTAATAAAACGACAGCAGTACCCATGGCTTTCATGGCACTTTTCATCTGTTACTCCTAACCCTATTCCATTACCGAACAGATTCACGATCAAGCCTTTAGCTCGTCACGAATCACGTCACCGAGAATTAACATGCTGCTAGCAATAAAAAATGTAAACGCACAAACGTTTATAGCCCCCAAAAAAACGACGGGCCGCACAATGGCGGCCCGTCGACTTACGTATTAATTACAATTAGTTTGCAGCTGTATCTACCGCTTGGTAGCTTACTTCAGCAGTGTTACGCAACTCATCAAGTGTTGCCATCACATCCTGCTGAGCATTCATCTGCTCTAGCTGAGTCGCAAGTTGGCTGTCTGTCGCAACAGGTGCGACATCAGCTTCAATCACATTATCCAGCGCAATAATTAGCATGTCGCCAGAGGCATCACGCGTCACACCAAATACAGATTGGCCTTCATCAGGCTTCGCTAAGCCGAAAGCAACTTGTGCAACCATACGATCTGCGCCAGCACGCGAAATGGTTTCTACATCAGAAAACGCTAAGCCCTCAGTTTCCAAGATCTCAGCATTGCCATCTCGCAATGAGGCAAGAATTTCGTCAGCTTTCGCTTGAGCTTGCTCTTCACCTTTTTGCTGTGCAAGTTGCTCTTTAACAAGCGCAGACACTTCATCAAATGGCAGGATCATTTCGTCACGATAATCATCAACACGAACAACGATAACATGCTCAGGTGCAATTTCGATCACATCTGAGTTCAAGCCATCTTCACGTACTTCTGCACTAAATAACGCTTGAAGCACTGCTGGTGATGCCAACAACTCTGGTGCATCAGACTGTGAGAAGAAATCCGTTGTTTGAACGGTGCCATTAATCGCTTCAGCGGCATCATCTAACGAATCTGGCATTTCAAATGCCGTTTCCGCTAGTTGGTTTTGCAAGTCATAGAAAGCTTCCACAGCACGCTGCTCACGCAACTCAGCCGTGATTTCATCTCGTACATCAGCAAAAGGCTTAACTTTAGGCGCTTTAATGTCATCCATCTTAATGATGTGGAAACCAAAGTCCGATTGTACAACCTCAGAAACATCACCTTTATTCAATGCGAATGCCGCATCTTCAAAGGCCGGATCCATAACACCACGCTCGAACCAACCCAGCTTACCGCCATCTTTACCGCTGAAGGTATCATCTGAAGATGTTTGCGCTAATTCAGCAAAGTCAGCACCTGCATTTAATTCAGCAAGTAGCGCTTCCGCTTTGGCCTTAGCATCACTGTCCGTACCTTGAACAAGGATGTGGCTTGCCTGACGTTGTTCAGCTGTACCGTACTTATTCTGATTTTCATCAAAGTACGCTTTAGCATCATCTTCAGTCACGTCTAACGATGTCGTTAGGCCTTTACCAGATAATTCAATGTAAGCGGCTTTAACTTGGTCTGGACGCGTATAACGAAGTGGGTTCTGCTCGTAGAATGCTAATGCTTCTTCGTCAGTGACCTCTGCTTTCTGCGTAAACGAATCAATGTTCAGCGTCAGGGTACGAATTGCACGTTGCTGCTGCTCTAGCTTAGTCAGTGCCGTTAGTTCACTGCTCAGTGCAAAATCACTACCTTGAATCGCAAGTAGGAATTGCTGACGAAGCATGTCGGTACGCATAGACTCTGCAAACTGATCTGGCGTCATCCCTGAACGGCGTAACAACGAGTTGTAAGTATCGTTGTCGAAGCGGCCATCACGCTGGAACTCAGGCATTGATACAATCGCAGTACGGATCTGTTCATCGCTGATACGTAAGCCAAGCTCTTGCGCACGCTGCTCGATCAATACGTCATTAACCATACGATCAAGCACGCTACGGCGGAACTGTTGTACGTATGCAGGATCACCCATCAGGCTAGAGAAATAATCGCCCAGCTGAGATTGCATACGGTTACGTTCGTTCTGGTAGGCCATATCGAAGTCACGCTGGCTGATCTCACGACCGTCCACCGTTGCTGCTACTTGTTGGCCACCACCAGCAAGGTAGCTACCGACACCTGCGAAAACAAAAGAAAATATAATTAGGCCAAGGATAATCTTAACCCAAATGCTGCTTGCGCCTTCGCGCATTCGCTCCATCATAATTTGCCGTATCTCCTACTTATTCGATTTGGCATAGTATTGTGAAGAATGCTTCTCGATCCTAAATAGAAACGGAGCTGAATAATCCACACTGTACAAAGTAAAAAAAGCGCATCAACCCGATGCGCCCTTCATTCCAGCCAAGCTGTCTAGTTAAGACAACTTGAATTTCTGTTTGTTCAAACCAACCAACAGGGCAACCCTTCGTTAGTTTACAGAATCTTTTAACGCTTTACCTGCTTTAAAGCCCGGTACTTTTGCTGCTGCGATTTGGATTTCTTCACCCGTTTGTGGGTTACGGCCCGTACGCGCTGCACGCTCACGTACTGAGAACGTACCAAAACCAACAAGCGCAACTTGATCACCAGACTTCAGGCTATCTGAAACCGCATCAATGAATGCATCAAGAGCACGACCAGCAGACGCTTTTGAGATGTCTGCGTTTTCAGCGATTTTGTCAACTAATTGAGTTTTGTTCACAATCTATTCCCCTCAGTAAACTATTCCGTTTGCAGCCTCTCTGGCAAAATTTTCGCATCACGGATAAAAATGTATCAAGCCTAATTATATCAGTTCAAAGCCCGAAAAATACGAGTAAGCCTTGATATTATTGAGCCACAGCAAATTAGACCTAACTTATAGCTACACAAAAAAACGCTGACAAGGTTTTTAACCTCGAAAGCGTTTTTTCATATCTTAACTTTGCTGCAGGTCACTGTTTTGGGCGTTTACCAACTCAATGCCTGTTGGATTATTCTGCAATGCAACTGTTAGCACTTCATCAATCCAACGCACTGGCCTCACCTCTAGATCGGCAATGACGTTGTCTGGGATTTCTTCCAGATCACGCTCATTGTCTTTCGGGATCAACACGGTTTTAATGCCACCACGGTGCGCTGCAAGCAGTTTCTCTTTCAAGCCACCAATCGGTAATACTTCACCACGCAAGGTGATTTCACCTGTCATAGCAACATCACCACGTACAGGGTTACCCGTTAAGCTGGAAACAAGCGCAGTGCACATAGCGATACCCGCACTTGGTCCATCTTTCGGTGTCGCACCTTCAGGCACGTGAACGTGAATATCACGTTTTTCGTAAAAATCAGGCGCAATACCCAAACGTTCTGCACGAGTACGTACTACCGTCATCGCCGCCTGGATAGATTCTTGCATCACATCGCCAAGCGAACCAGTATAAGTCAGCTTACCTTTGCCTGGCATTGACTCGGTTTCAATGGTCAGCAAATCGCCACCGACTTCCGTCCAAGCAAGACCTGTTACCTGGCCAATACGGTTGTTCTCTTCCGCTTTGCCGTAGTCGAAGCGCTGAACACCAAGGAACTCTTTAAGGTTTTCTTGGTTAATCACCACTTTCTTGGTCTCTGGGCTTAGTAAGATAGCCTTCACAGCCTTACGACATAGCTTAGAAACTTCACGCTCAAGGCTACGTACACCCGCTTCACGCGTGTAGTAACGAATGATGCCAATCAGGGCAGAATCTTCAACTTCAACTTCACTTGGCTTCAAACCGTTGCGTTTGATCTGCTTATCAAGTAAGTGATTCTTAGCAATGTTTAGCTTTTCGTCTTCGGTATAACCCGATAGACGGATCACTTCCATACGGTCAAGTAGTGGCCCAGGAATATTCATTGAGTTTGACGTTGCGACGAACATGACATCTGATAGGTCATAGTCAACTTCAAGGTAATGATCGTTAAAAGCATTATTCTGCTCAGGATCGAGTACTTCAAGCAGGGCTGAAGAAGGGTCACCGCGCATGTCTGATGACATCTTGTCGATCTCATCAAGTAAGAACAGCGGGTTTTTCACTTCCACTTTCGCCATTTTCTGGATCAACTTACCCGGCATTGAACCAATGTAAGTACGGCGATGGCCTCGAATTTCAGCTTCATCACGCACGCCACCCAGCGCCATACGGGTATATTTTCGCCCGGTTGCCGCTGCAATCGATTGACCCAGTGATGTTTTACCTACACCAGGAGGACCGACTAGACACAGAATTGGGCCTTTAAGCTTATTCACTCGGCTTTGTACCGCGAGGTACTCAAGAATACGTTCTTTAACGCGCTCTAAACCATAGTGGTCGGCATTCAGCACTTCTTCTGCTTTAGCTAGGTTCTTCTTCACTTTAGAGCGCTTGAACCATGGTACGCTCAGCATCCAGTCAATGTAGCCACGGACAACAGTTGCTTCCGCAGACATCGGTGACATCATTTTCAGCTTTTGCAACTCTTGCTCTGTTTTCTCACGAGCTTCGGCAGGCATTTTCGATTCTTCGATTTTGATCTTCAAAGACTCGAATTCATCCGGCGCGTCATCCAGCTCACCCAATTCTTTTTGGATGGCCTTCATTTGCTCGTTGAGATAGTACTCACGCTGACTCTTTTCCATCTGCTTTTTGACACGACCACGGATACGTTTTTCTACCTGTAGCAGATCAATTTCAGATTCCATCATCGCCATCAAGAACTCTAAACGTTCTACGACATCAACAATTTCAAGGACTTTTTGTTTGTCAGCCAGCTTAAGTGGCATATGGGCAGCAATGGTATCTGCAAGGCGCGCAGCCTCTTCAATGCCATTCAATGACGTTAATACTTCTGGTGGGATCTTTTTGTTGAGCTTAATAAAGCCTTCAAACTGATTAATGGCGGTGCGAACTAGAACTTCCTGCTCACGTTCGTCCATTTCTTCAGTCAACAAAAACTCAGCATCAGCACTAAAGAATTCATCATCCTTTAAGTTTTCAACTTTTGCTCGTTGCTGCCCCTCAACCAATACTTTTACAGTACCATCTGGCAACTTTAGCAATTGCAGGATCGTGGCAACTGTACCTACATCGTATAGGTCTTCAATTGAAGGTTCGTCAGTCGCCGCTTCTTTCTGGGCCACTAACAAAATTTGTTTATTGTCATCCATCGCCGCTTCAAGGCAGCGAATGGACTTATCCCGGCCCACAAACAATGGAATAACCATATGAGGGTAAACCACCACATCACGTAGTGGTAGAACGGGGATCTCAAGGCGTTCCGAACGCTCCAGGTTCATATTTTTCTCACTTCCGTTCAGGCTCTTTATTGAGTATATGGGGGCAAGGCTGCAAGATTCAACGGGATAAGTAACAGAAAATAAAAAAGGAGGCCAAAGCCTCCTTTTTTTTTGCATTATGGGCAGTAATTGTTCAATTACTCAGCGCCAGCAGCTTGGTTTTCTGTATTTTCATAAATCATCAAAGGCTCAGACTCACCCTTAATCACTGATTCATCAATTACAACCTTGCTTACCCCTTCCGCAGAAGGCAATTCATACATGGTATCAAGTAGTACGGCTTCAACAATTGAACGTAGACCACGGGCGCCTGTTTTACGCTCCATTGCCTTACGCGCAATCGCCACAAGTGCGTCGTCGCGGAACTCAAGCTCAACATTTTCAAGCTCAAGCAAAGCGGCATACTGCTTGGTCAGTGCGTTCTTCGGCGTACGAAGGATCTGTACCAACGCATCTTCGTCTAGCTCGCTCAAGATAGCAGTAACAGGCAGACGACCAATGAACTCCGGAATAAGACCGTATTTCACCAAATCTTCTGGCTCAACCTGCTCGAACAAGTCACTCAACGTACGTGAGTCATCTTTAGAGCGAACATCAGCACCAAAGCCAATACCCGTACCTGTTGCAACACGTTGATCGACAACTTTGTCTAGACCAGCAAATGCGCCACCACAAATAAATAGAATCTTCGAGGTATCAACCTGCAAAAACTCTTGTTGTGGGTGCTTACGACCACCTTGAGGTGGTACGGATGCAACTGTACCTTCGATCAGTTTCAACAATGCTTGCTGAACACCTTCACCAGATACATCACGTGTGATCGATGGATTGTCTGACTTACGTGAAATTTTATCAATTTCATCGATGTAAACAATACCACGCTCTGCTTTTGCAACGTCATAGTCACATTTTTGCAGTAGCTTCTGGATGATATTCTCGACGTCTTCACCCACATAACCGGCTTCGGTTAATGTCGTGGCGTCCGCCATGGTGAATGGCACATCAAGCATACGTGCTAAAGTTTCTGCCAATAGCGTTTTACCGCTACCAGTTGGGCCAATCAGTAGGATATTACTCTTACCCAGCTCAACACCATCGCTATTGGTATCGCCATTACGTAGACGCTTGTAGTGGTTGTATACCGCTACTGCCAGTACCTTTTTGGCATGGTTTTGACCAATAACATATTCATCCAGGTTTTCACGAATTTCCTGTGGTGTCGGAAGTTCACTGCCATCTCGCTTAGGCATCACTTCTTTGATTTCTTCGCGGATAATGTCGTTGCATAAATCAACACACTCATCGCAAATATACACAGAAGGGCCTGCAATTAGCTTGCGAACTTCATGCTGACTTTTCCCGCAGAAAGAGCAGTACAGCAGTTTTCCACTACCACTCTCTTTTCGCTTATCTGTCATTCGCTAACCTCTTTTCGGGTTTTACCCCATCATTGCCTTGTTTTGAGTGTATAACAATTCAGGTTATTTTGCTCCGTACAACAGCATAGCTATCGCACTGAATCAAAAAACTTACAGCTCTCGCTGACTCAAAACAGCATCGACCAAGCCGTATTCTACTGCTTGTTCTGCCGACATAAAGTTATCACGATCGGTATCACGCTCTACCACTTCCAATGGTTGACCAGTGTGCTCTGCAAGCATACCGTTCAGGCGTTGTTTGATCGTTAGAATTTCTTGCGCATGGATCTGAATATCAGATGCCTGTCCTTGGAAACCACCTAACGGCTGATGAATCATCACTCGTGAGCTAGGTAGACAGTAACGCTTACCTTTAGCACCACCAGCAAGCAGGAAGGCACCCATAGAGCAGGCTTGTCCCATACATACAGTACTCACATTTGGCTTGATGAACTGCATGGTGTCATAAATAGACATGCCTGCTGTTACTGAACCGCCTGGTGAGTTGATGTATAGGAAAATGTCCTTATCAGGGTTTTCTGATTCTAAGAACAGAAGCTGTGCAACGACTAGGTTGGCCATGTGATCTTCAACTTGACCAGTCAAGAAGATCACACGCTCTTTTAATAGTCGGGAATAGATGTCGTAGGAACGTTCACCACGAGAAGTCTGCTCGACCACCATAGGAACCAGCGCATCTAAAATCGGCGACATGGCGTTTTTTTCTTGGTAGCTCATAACGTTATTTCCCTAAAATAAATGGCCCGAATGAAATTACTCTCACACGGACCATTGTTAGCAGAAGATTCGAAGTAAAGTCAAATCTCTACAGCAATTTCAGCAAATTAAGCGGCAGGCTGCTGCTGGTTCATTAGCTCGTTGAAGCTAACTTCTTTGTCAGAAACCTGAGCTTTAGCAAGTAGCGCATCGATCGCTTGCTCTTCTAGAGCAACGTTGCGCATGTTGTTCATCATTTGCTCGTTCTTCTCGTAGTATGCAACTACTTCTGTTGGATCTTCGTATGCAGAAGCCATTTCAGCGATGATTGCTTTAACGCGTTCTTCATCAGCTTTTAGCTCTTCAGACTTGATCACTTCGCCAAGAAGAAGACCAACAACTACACGACGCTTAGCTTGTTCTTCGAATAGCTCACGTGGTAGTTCAGGTGCATTTGCAGCATCACCGCCGAAGCGTTGAGTTGCCTGCTGGCGTAGAACATTGATTTCTTGGTCGATAAGCGCAGCAGGAACGTTGATATCGTTCTGCTCGATTAGGCCGTTAAGAACCTGATCTTTGATGCGACCTTTAACCGCTTGCTTAAGCTCGCGCTCCATGTTCTTACGAACTTCAGCTTTAAGGCCGTCAATAGAACCGTCTTCAACACCGAACTTAGAAACGAATTCTTCAGTTAGCTCTGGCAGCTCTTGTGCTTCAACTTTGTGTAGTTTGATAGCGAAAGAGGCAGCTTTACCTTTTAGGTTCTCAGCGTGGTAATCTTCAGGGAAAGTTACTTCTAGCGTAAACTCATCACCTGCTTTTTTACCAACGATGCCGTCTTCAAAGCCAGGGATCATACGGTTTTGGCCCATTGCTAGAGCGAAACCTTCAGCTTTACCGCCTTCGAATTCTTCACCGTCTACAGAACCAGTGAAGTCGATAGTTACACGGCTATCAGCAGTTGCTTCAGCGTCAACGTCAGACCAAGTAGCTTGCTGCTTACGTAGCGTATCTAGCATGCCGTCTACGTCTTTGTCTTTAACTTCAACTGCAGGCTTTTCTACAGCAATTTTGTCTAGACCCGCTAACGCGATTTCTGGGAAGATTTCGAAAGACGCCTTAAATACAAGATCTTTACCTTCAGCGATATCAACTGGAGTGAAAGTTGGTGCGCCTGCTGGGTTGATCTTTTCTTTAACGATTGCTTCGATGTAGTGACGCTGCATCACTTCACCTAGGATGTCTTGGCGAACAGATGCGCCAAACATACGAGCAACCATTTTCATAGGTGCTTTACCAGGACGGAAACCATCAAAACGACGATTTTTAGCAATTTTCTTCAGTTCAGCAGCAACTGCATCTTCGATGTTAGCAGCAGGAACTGTGATAGTTAGATGGCGTTCTAGACCTTCAGTGGTTTCAACGGTAACTTGCATTTTATTTAACCTCAAAACTTACTCAGTGTTCTCTGAGTGATGTTGCCGATCAGCAATACTGACGGTGGCATCCTTTCGTGTTATGGCTGACAACCACGCCAACACCATAACGCCTTAATTCTGATAATTTCTGTTTCTGCTGACGGTATAGTCACTGAAGCAGAAATTAAAAAACGCGGTATTATAGCGATCCATGACCCTGCCGTCGAGACAGAGTGGCCGCACCGCAATCAAACCTTTCACACAAGATAGGGGCAAAAATTCCATTTACAAGGGTAAAGCCCAAAAAAGTCCTTCACTTTTGCTGTTTTTTGACAATAGCCTCTTTTATTTCCAGAAACTCTGTCTTCATTGTTGCTTTTTAATCCAGCGAATCAATCACCCTCAGGGCGACTAACCACATCTAAATATCGCTTCTAGCCGGTTGTTTGAATACTACACTGTCTAAAAAACCATCAACACATCTCCTCTTCCCGATACAAGATCTAAAAAGGAAATAAAGAATACATACCCAGGATCAAAATTATTCCAAAACATTCTAAATAAGCAACACCGTGCACATAAGAAAAATTGGCATAACGTATTATTTATCGCAGGATCCCTCAGAAATAAAAGGATATAGCGATGAAAAGGAATAAAGCCAAGGTTATTGCATCATGGCAACCCACAAACGAGCGTGAACTATTAGCATTAAAAGAACTACTTGTTCAGGAAATTGCTGGAAATACGAAACAGCACCAAGGTGGAACAGGTGAACTGGGTAATAACACAGGGAGAATGATTCGATAAATTAAAACGAGGGAAATGGCACGCCCTGCAGGATTCGAACCTGCGACCACATCCTTAGAAGGGACGTGCTCTATCCAGCTGAGCTAAGGGCGCATCATTGTAGCGCTAGGCTACGGGACGGGATTATACGTCGCTGATTATTAACGTCAATGCTTTTCCCTCTATTTTTCGTACGTTTGCAACTAAGCGTTCAAACAAAAGGCAAAGCGCTGATAAATAAAACGACCACGTTCTGCATAGTAAAAGTTGCACAGTACTTGTTAAGCGATCTTTGTTTCGTCCCCCTACAAACAACAAAAGATTAAACAACACACATCCACAATCAAAAATTTAACGAAAACACCAAGGCAAACGTTTGCGCTGTAGATCTTGTTCACATTTTTTGCGACAATAACGGCGCTTTAATAAACCAGTTACTGAGTCATCTTTAACAAGATACACAAAGCAGAAACAGCACGCTGGTTATTGCTCACCAATTCAACCCAAAGGATAAACATGGCCGCTCAAATTATTGATGGAAAACTTATCTCTCAAACAGTTCGTCAAGAAGTTAAGGCACGCGTTAAGGCACGCGTTGAAGCAGGCTTACGTGCTCCGGGGTTAGCCGTAGTATTAGTTGGTCAAGATCCAGCATCACAGATCTATGTTGGCAGTAAACGAAAAGCATGTGATGAAGTCGGGTTTGTTTCTAAATCATTCGATCTTCCAGCATCGGCAACAGAAACAGAACTACTCGCTTTGATCGAAGAGCTCAATCAAGACAAGAACATTGATGGTATTTTGGTTCAGCTGCCATTACCTGCCGGTATAGACAGTACCAAGGTACTTGAGCACATCAGCCCAGAGAAAGACGTTGATGGCTTCCACCCTTATAATGTCGGCCGTTTATGCCAACGCATTCCCAAGCTACGATCTTGTACACCAAAAGGGATTATCACATTACTTGAGCGATACAATATAGAAGTCCGTGGTAAGCATGCGGTCGTTGTAGGTGCTTCAAATATTGTTGGCAGGCCAATGACACTAGAGTTGTTGCTTGCTGGCGCAACCACGACTACCTGCCACCGCTTTACTAAAGATCTTGAAGGCCATGTCCGCCAAGCTGACATTTTGGTGGTTGCTGTCGGTAAACCGAATTTTATTCCGGGCCACTGGGTTAAGAAAGGGGCGACTATCATTGATGTGGGTATTAACCGCTTGGATAATGGCAAGTTAGCGGGTGATGTTGAATATGATGTTGCAAGAGAAAATGCGCGTCACATAACTCCTGTTCCTGGTGGCGTTGGTCCAATGACAGTAGCAACATTGATTGAAAATACACTGCATGCCTGTGAGCAGTATCATTCAGAGTAACTAGACATGAAGTGATCTGACTGGTAATAAAAAGCGAGAGACAAGTCTCTCGCTTTTGCTTTCTAACATCAGGTAATGCGGTTTAACGAGAAGTGTTATTCACCATCTCTTTCAAGAAAGCAGTAAAATCCTTACCTAAGCTTTCGTGGCGCATGCCGTATTCAACGAATGCCTGCATATAACCTAACTTGCTCCCGCAGTCATGGCTTTTACCTGACATATGGAAAGCATTGACCTGCTGTGATTCCATCAACATATCAATCGCATCGGTTAACTGGATTTCATCACCAGCACCAACAGGTGTACGGGCAAGTAAGCCCCAAATCTCTGCCGGTAAAATATATCGACCGACAATCGCCAAGTTTGATGGCGCATCGTCTAAATCGGGCTTTTCAACCACTTTGCTCATTGCCGTGGTTTCACCTGCATTCAGTTCAACACCTGCAATATCAGCCACACCATAGTTTGATACTTCAGACATAGGTACAGGCTCAACCATCACCTGACTAATGTTCGTATCATTAAATGATGCAACCATCGCTGCCATGTTTTCTTTGCGTAAATCACTGGCAACGTCATCGAGGATCACGTCAGGTAATACAACCGCAAAAGGTTCATCACCAATCAAAGGGTGAGCACACAAAACAGCATGCCCTAGCCCCTTGGCTTGACCTTGGCGCACATGCATGATGGTCACGTCTTTAGGACAAATTTTCTGTACTTCATCCAGCAGTTGACGCTTAACACGTTTTTCGAGTGTCGCTTCAAGCTCAAATGAGGTATCAAAGTGGTTTTCAATCGAGTTCTTTGATGAGTGAGTCACAAGAACGATTTCTTTGATCCCCGCAGCAACACATTCATTGACTACATATTGAATAAGAGGCTTATCGACAATAGGTAGCATCTCTTTCGGGATAGCTTTTGTCGCAGGTAACATTCGAGTACCAAGGCCAGCAACAGGGATCACGGCCTTACGAACTGGGGAATCTTTTGACATGTAATATTCCATTTCAATTATTTTTCGGTCATTTTCGACGAAGCTAGCCAGAAAAATCAATTCTAACCATCACGTTATACAGATGAAAGCTTCGCTCGATGACGGTTATTTCTTAACAAGATCTTCATTCTGAACGCTCACTTTAACCCGCTTACCCAGCAAGTTTATCAACATGAATGAACGTTTTTCACCATCAGGCTCTTGGTATATTGCATCAATACCTTTAAATTGCCCCTGACTTAACTTCAAGCTTTCACCTGGGCGAGGTAAACTGGAAAGCTTAGCTTGATGCTCTTCAGAGTCTTCATTAACCATCAGCCCATAAATTAAATCTGGCAGTACCGTCTGCGGTTTCGCTCCCTGGCGAATAAAGTCTGCCACCCCACGCGTAGAACGCACCGTGGTGTAACTAATAGCTTCGGGATCAAAATAAACAAACATATAGCTAGGGAAAAGCGGTTCATAGGTTTCAACTCGCTTTCCACGCACTATTTTTTGCACAGTAACCTGAGGGTAATAGCACTCAACACCTTGACGATCAAGATTAATTACTGCTCGCTCTTGCTCACTTCGTTTACAATACAAGAGATACCAATCTTTCATAAATGACTTTGCCTATTACCTATTTCCGCCTTACTCCATTATACCCAACTAATGTAAAGATGCATGCTCCTGCTCTATAAAGGATTATGCCCCCTTAAACACTCTCCTCACCTCACCAGCCAAATTTGTAACAATAATGAATATTCGCATATGGCGACATATAACCCCAAATAAAGTATCAAAAATAAAATATAACACCAACACTTAATCAATAAGCAGCATGTGACACTAAAAACCATGGTGTTAATAAGATTCCAAATTTGACCACTAATAACACAACCACTTTAAAATCAACAAGTTAAATTGTTTTGCCTTTGTTTACATTTTGTAATAATTTGCAGTTTTATAATTTGTCCTTTATAAAAGTCACAGCATTAGCAAACACAATACTAATTAAATATAGAGAATAATCATGAACAACCTTAACAGTGGCACTTTATTTGGCCACCCGAAAGGCTTGTTCTTACTGTTTGGAACCGAACTGTGGGAACGCTTTTCTTACTACGCAATGCGTGCAATTCTCGTTTTATACCTCACGGATAAAACCATTAGCGGCGGCCTGGGTTGGACAACTCAAGATGCGCTAAACCTTTACGGCATCTACACTGGTCTCGTTTATATCACCCCTCTTATTGGTGGCTGGATTGCTGATAACTTCCTTGGTCAACGTCGCTCGATTTTAATCGGTGGTGTATTAATGGCTATCGGACAATTCACACTTGCCCTGCCAAACAGCCTAGTCGACCCGCATGCCGTTACTGCCTTCTATCTTGGTTTAGGCTTTCTAATTCTAGGTAATGGTCTGTTTAAACCTAACATTTCAACGATGGTTGGCGACTTATACCAAGAAGGTGACAACCGTCGAGATGGTGCATTTACCATCTTTTATATGGGCATTAACCTAGGCTCATTATTAGCCGGGATTATTGCGGGAACTGCATCTGCGGTTTACGGGTGGAAAGCAGGCTTTCTCACTGCTGGTATTGGTATGTTAATTAGCCTTATCACCCAATTATATTTTGCTGAGCGACTACTCGGTGATATTGGTAAAGTGCCTGCAGCTAAACGTGCAGCGGCAATGAACAAATCAGGTAAAAAAGAGCCTCTAACACGCCAAGAGCGCGATCGCCTGAAAGTTATCATGATCATGGGTATGTTTGTTGTCATTTTCTGGGCTGGTTTCGAGCAAGCTGGCGGGCTAATGAACATTTTCTCGCAACAATACACCGATCGCATGATTGGCAGCTTCGAAGTGCCTGCGGCATGGTTCCAGTCGCTTAATCCATTTTTTGTGATTACTCTAGCACCTATTATTGCTTCTATCTGGGTAAAAATGGGACCGAAAGAGCCAAATTCTCCGGTTAAGTTTGCCATGGGACTATTCTTCTTGGCCGCAGGTTTTGTTTGTATGATGGGCGCTGTGATGCAGCAAGGTGGAGACCTTACAGTTAAAACATCGATGCTTTGGCTAGTTGGTGCATACTTCTTCCATACACTTGGTGAACTATGCTTATCGCCAATCGGGCTATCAATGGTTACTAAACTTGCCCCACTACGCTTAGCATCTTTAATGATGGGCGCATGGTTCGGCTTTAATGCAGTGGCTAACTATGCTGCCGGCATTGTTGGCTCACATGTGGGTGAAGCGGGACCAATGGCGATCTTTAGCGGCATTGCCATTGCAGCAACGATAGCTGGTGTCCTGCTTTTACTTTGTTCAAACCAGCTTATTCGTTGGATGCATGGTGCAGAAGGGAACAAGCTTGAAGAGGAACTCGACAGCCAGCCTGTTGAAGCTTGATTAATACCTTAAGCTGTTCAAAAAGCAAGAACCTCGTCGGTTCTTGCTCTTTTCCTCAAGTAACGTACAAATAACGTTATTATGCTATTCGCTTGAAAGTCACGCTAAAACTGGCTGAACCGATTTCGCTTAATGACAACCGTCCTCCCGATTTAGCCATCTTCAACCTGACACTTTTATTATTACTGGCTTTATTGCCCAACCAATTTTGCCCTTGAATTGTATGAGTACCATCACTAGTTTGTAAGCGAGCAGCCAGCCCCGCCGAGGAAAGGGAAATACTGTTATCAGTGACGTCGAATACGCCAAAAATGGCACGAACAGGAGAAGCATAACCAGAGCTTTTCATACCATTTTCAATGACTTTAATAAGCCCTTGGTTATTGGTCTCACTGCTCATACGGTCACGTAAGTAATCATTAAAAAAAGCCCGAATTAACAACGTTGTGGCCGTACCATTATCATCACCCGTAGCCGAGTCAACCAAATAAAAAGCCAACCTTCCATCAATCAACCACGTATAATCCAATAACACAGGCTGAATATCTGCAGATTGAAGTACGCAATAATTCAACCGCCAATTCCCCAAACTTGACTCTGTTTCTGGCATCAACCCCATCAACAGTTCCCGCGCAGCACGTGGATTGGCTTTCAGCTCTTCAATATGCCATTCTAGCTCTTCATCAATGACTGTTTCGTCATCGATGCTCACCCACTGGCTAGAAAAGTCGCCACCATCAACCACCGAATCATGTAGCTTCAATACCGATAACATGGCTGATTTTAGTACCATGATATTATTGAGCGGTTTGACTAAAAAATCTTTCACACCCAGACGTAGCGCTGAAGCAACATCCGCCATATCACCCGAGCCAGAAATGACGATGATCGGGATCATTGGATACTGTACAGACACTTCCTCAACAAACTCCATTCCTGTTAATACGGGCATCGCCAAATCACACAGCAATACATCAGGGATGTTTTCTCGTAACGCTCTTAACCCTTCGAGTCCATTTTCAGCTTCACGTACATGACAACCTTGGCTTTTCAAAAAACCACTTAGCATTACCCGAAAAACGGGATCATCCTCTACAATGAGAACATCTTTCTCTTCAAGCAACGTCTGCTCCCTCCGAGAATAACGACGATTTCCCCCAACAGTGCGGTCACGGGAATGATGTTGGGAGTTAATGTTCATAAAAACTCAATATCTACTAGCATACTTAACAAAAGCATAGGTCGAATTCTCTTATTCGTCAGGAGTAAATCGGACCTTTAGTTCTAATTTAATGATTTCTGTTAACACCTTCTAAAATTAACAAATTTAATTATAATTTGATCAATTACCAGCGTATTCAGTCACTCTCTGCTAATGAAGTTGCAATAGCGTTTTTCTTCGCTTTCGCGTAAAAAGCCGGTTAAACATTAGAATATGTATATCGATATATTGATTTACGACAAAATTTGAAAGGATAAAAACATATTTAGGTAGCCTTTTTGTTATACAATTCACAATTATAAGTTTTCAGTGATGTAAAGATATGAAACTTGACGATTTGAATTTATTCCGCATGGTTGTTGAAAATGGAAGTTACACAGCGGCCTCTCGTAAGACCCAAGTACCCGTAGCGACATTAACCAGACGAATTCAAGCACTTGAAGAGTGCTTAAGCATCCGCTTACTAAACCGTCATGCTAGAAAATTATCGCTGACTGAGGCTGGTCAAAAGTTTTATGACGAATGCAGCCCTTTATTAGAAAAGCTGGTTGATACCACTGAGCACATTAGTGAAGAATGTAAAGGTGCGGCGGGTAAGTTAAAAATTGCCGCTCCGTCAAATTTAACGAAAGTCATGCTGCAGCCGATGCTTAACGCTTTCATGAGCTCGCATCCTGCAATTAACATTGAACTATCAATGAGCAATGACCCAGAGCAGCTTGATCCTACTGATTGGGATATTATTTTCAGAGTTGGTCCGCAGCGTGACTCCACACTCATTGCAAGAAAGATCAATGCGGTCAAAGATATTTTGGTGGTAAGCCCCGAGTATCTAAAACAGAGCCCTGAACCCAAACATGCCCAAGATCTCCACCAGCTTCCGCTATTAAAAGGAAAGCCGTTGTTACGCTGGCGACTAACTGATGGTAATGGTGAAACTGTCACGGTTGGAGAAAGAGGCCGCTACGAAGCTAACGAACTGAATGTCGTGAGAGATGCTTGTATTGCAGGGTTAGGCATAACCTTAATGCCGGATGCAATGTTAAAAGAGTACATCGCTTCAGGTGAGTTAGTTCAAATCCTAAAAAATTGGTCATCCAACCCACGTGAAGTGTACTTAATGTACAATCACCGCGATTACCAACCAGAAAAATTACGTTTATTTATCGAATTTGCTAGCGACTACTTCAAGCTATAACCCCCCTGCGTTCAAAAGCCTGTAACCCAAGAATTCTCAGTACGGTTGCAGGCAATTTCTTGCCAACCCTGCCAACCCCGACTAAACATTATTAATGACATGGAAAAGAACACAGCATGCCTTTGGAACGTGTTCTTTGCTAAAAATTTGCACCTTTTGTGCAATAAAACGGGGAAACGTTATGATTTTGGGACACTTATTTGGGCTATATACGCATCCAAAGCAAGAATGGCGCGCTATCGATAAAGAGCATGAGGGAGTTCAGAGCAGCTTAAGTCATGTGTTGCTTATTGCACTTTTACCACCGCTATTTGCATTTATTTCAAGTGTATTTATCGGCTGGCGTGTCGGGGTGGGTGAGCCTATATTCCTAACCCAAGGCAGTGCACTCGCGATGTCTGTTGCCATGTATGCCGCACTTATTGTAGGCGTATTTGCTCTTGCCTATCTAACCTACTGGATGAGCCACACCTTTGGTTCGACCCCCACGTATACACAAGCCCTCGAATTGGCGGCGTATACAGCGACACCACTCTTTATGGTAAGTATCGCCGCAATTTATCCGCAAATTTGGTTCTTAATGATTGCAGGGTTGATCGGCATCGCCTACTCGGTTTACCTTCTGTACACTGGCGTGCCAATTCTAATGCACATACCTGAAGAACGTGGATTTATCTATGCTAGCTCGATTGTCACTTGTGGGCTTGTGTTATTAGTATCCATTATCACGGGTTCAGTGATCCTGTGGAATGTCGGCCTTGGTCCACAGTTTAGCCATTAATACCAAGCTACATAAGCACTTGATCAGATTGGTATAAAGAACGCATTTACGCTGTAAACACACGGTTGAGTTCTAAAACAAAAAAGCTTCGCTATAAATAGCGAAGCTTTTTAAATGGTCTTCTTTTAAACCGCGTTAGAAGCCGCTCGCCTTAGACTATGCGCCTTCGTTATGCAGCTCGAGGTTAGCTAAGTCTTGCTGAATACTACGCTGAGTTTTCGAATCTTCACTACGCAGCGACTCAAGGTAATCTAAGTAACCTTGATCAATATCGCCGGTTACATATGTACCGCTAAATACAGACGTTTCAAATTCATTTATCGCAGGGTTACCTTCCGCAACAGCCGCCACAAGATCATCAAGATCTTGGAAAATCAGGCCATCAGCACCAATCATGGCACTGATTTCATCCACTTCGCGACCATGAGCAATCAGCTCATTAGCGCTGGGCATATCAATACCATAAACGTTAGGGAAACGTACTTCAGGTGCAGCAGAGGCAAGGTACACTTTACGCGCGCCTGCTTCACGTGCCATTTCAATGATCTGCTCTGATGTCGTACCGCGGACAATTGAGTCATCAATAAGCAGCACGCTCTTATCTTTAAATTCAGAACGAATTGCATTGAGCTTGCGACGTACTGACTTACGGCGCATTTGTTGACCTGGCATAATAAAGGTACGGCCAACATAGCGGTTTTTCACAAAACCTTGGCGATACGGCTTATCCAATGTACGAGCAATTTCCAGCGCACTATCACATGACGTTTCTGGGATCGGGATAACAACATCAATGTCGATATCATCCCACTCGCGTTTGATCTTTTCACCCAGCTTTTGTCCCATGCATACGCGAGCGCTGTATACCGACACCTTATCAATGAATGAATCTGGGCGTGCGAAGTAAACAAATTCAAAGATACATGGGTTTAATACAGGATTATCTGCACATTGCTCTGTAAACAGCTGTCCATCGAAAGTGATATAAACCGCTTCACCTGGGGCTACATCACGCATGAAATCAAAACCAACCGCATCAAGTGCGACAGATTCAGATGCAACCATGTATTCAACGCTACCATTCACTTCACGCTTGCCAAGGCATAATGGACGAATACCATTTGGGTCACGGAAAGCAATTAGACCGTGGCCAATAACCATAGCAACAACCGCATAAGCACCCGCAACAACACGGTGAACTTCACGGACTGCGCTAAAGATTTCAGCAGGCGAGATTGGGTAAGACACGGCTTCTTCTAGCTGATTAGCCAGTACATTAAGCAAGATCTCTGAATCTGACGTTGTATTAACGTGGCGACGAGCACTTTCAAATAACGTTTCACGAATATCAGCCGCATTCGTCAAATTACCGTTATGTGCCAATGAAATACCGTACGGCGAATTTACATAAAAAGGCTGAGCTTCTGAAGCACTAGAGCTACCAGCTGTTGGGTAACGTACGTGGCCGAGGCCAACGTTGCCCTGTAGTCGCTGCATGTGTTTTGCTTCAAAAACATCTCGTACTAATCCATTTGCCTTACGCAGACGGAAACGATTGCTTTCTAAGGTAACAATACCAGCGGCATCTTGGCCGCGATGTTGCAGCACAGTCAATGCATCATAGATAGACTGGTTTACCGGGGTAGAACCCACGATTCCGACAATACCACACATGTCCTAAATCCTCGTCACGCTTAAAGTAGCTTTCTAAATTTCAGCGGGGACCTAACTCACTAGATCCCCGCTGATAACTGTTTGAATCTTACCCCCAGGAACATTTCAGATACTGATTAAAGCCATCTATCCTGTTCATGGGTTTCATCACCGAATCGCTAAAATCGATCGCCAGTGAAAAAGCTTGAAGTGTCTTTAAGGTAGGTGAAGAACCACTCAATGATAATGCCAAACTGTGGGATAAGCTGAGAATCTTTCCACCAGTCTGCATTTGAAAATCCTGTAAAGGCATCAACAAAGAATAGCAACGCGGCAACAATTAATACGCCACGAACACCACCAAACACTATACCTAAAACCCGATCTGTACCTGACAAACCCGTTTTCTGTACTAACTGCCCTATCACATAATTCACTACTGCACCGACAATCAGTGTCGCAATGAACAGGGCTGCAATCGCGCTACCATTTCGTAGCATTTCATCCTGAATATTAGTGAAGTGAGCAGCCAGTTGGGCGTAAAAATTACTCGCCACAAAAAATGCTGCAAACCAAATCACTAGTGACAGTGCTTCTTTAACAAAACCACGGATCAAACTGACCAGTGCCGAGAAGCCTATTACGCCTATAATGACGTAATCAATCCAAATCATCATTCGTTGTATTCATCTTGTTGATGCGTATTCTAACAGAAAAAATGAGAACGCAAACGTTTACCTAAGGGTTTAATGGATTAAATCTAACCAATCGGCCTTTTAATCCGGTTAATTTTTCTAATTCTTTGAGCTCGGCAGTCAACTTCGTTTTTGATACATCAGGGCCAACAACCACACGTGCTAAATCCCCTTCTTTTGGCTGCTTTGGAAAAACATGCGCTTGATAGCCTTCTTTACGTAACTTGGCAACCAATGTATTCGCATTGTCAAAATTACGGAAAACACCGAGTTGCACAACCCAGCCGCTCTCTTTATTGCCAGCTTTTGGCGCTGTTACAACAGGTGGTTCAACGTTTATGGGTTTAGCATCTTCAAGTATTGTCTCAACCACAGGTTTTGACGATTCACTATCAATCACTACCGTCACTGGATCTGGTGGTAAATCGACATTCGCAAACTCTGGCTCAGGAATAGACTCGTATTCCTCATTGGCAACGACTTCTGGCTGCAGTGGAATACTCGCAAACTGTTCCTGATAATGCTGCTTTTTTCCATCAAATAGATCGGGGAGAAAAATAACCCCAATAGCAACCAGAATGATGGTGCCGACTAATCGACTTTGAAATTTACTTGCCACACTGACTCCTATGCGCTTGTTGCTAAGTGACTGGATATTAGTCCCACAGTGTAAAATGAGCCAAATACAATTACCATATCATCGGCTTCTGCTTGTGTCAGGGCTGCGTCATAAGCTAACTCTGGCGAGGTGAAACCAGCGGGCTCTACTGCTAAATGTGCAATGATCTCACTGGCGTTTGCGGCGCGTGGCCCTGTTAACGACGCGGGGTACCATGCATCAACAATCTCAGTCATCTCTGCAATGGTTGCTGCAATGTCTTTATCATGCAGCATGGCAACCACAGCATGGATACGTCCTTTGCTTTCTTGTTGCTTTATAAGCGCCAATTGCTGTGCAAAATAATTCGCTGAGTGCGGGTTATGTGCCACATCCATGATAACCAATGGCTGGGATGAGACTCGCTCCATCCGCCCTGGCAGCGATGCCTTCGACAAGCCATCAACTATATGCTGATCAGTAATCTCTAACTCAGCAGTTGCTAATGCCATCAAAGCGGTAGCGGCATTAGGCAGCGGTAGTGATGGGAGCGGCAAATTATCAAGATCAAATGCGCCACATTGCCAGCGCCAGGTGCTACCTTGTACGTCATAGTTAAATTGATAACCGACTTGATGCAACAATGCCCCGATATCATCAGCATGAGCGGGCACTGACGCAGGTGGATTGGGCTGGCCACAAATAGCTGGCTTTTCAGTACGGAATATACCGGCTTTTTCATAGCCAATGACATTAATATCATCACCCAGCCAATCAACATGATCGACAGCTAGGCTCGTGATCACTGAAACATCATGATCAACGATATTTGTAGCATCAAGTCGCCCACCCAAGCCAACTTCTAAAATAGCGATGTCGACCTGCTGAGACTTAAATAACTGTAATGCAGCCAGCGTACCGAATTCAAATAAGCTTAAACTAATATCACCGCGCTGTTGCTCTATCGCAGCAAAAGCCTCGCTATGCGCTGTATCGTCAAGTTCCAAACCATTAATACGAACACGCTCATTGTAGCGAACAAGGTGTGGAGAGCTGTATACGCCCACCTTATAGCCCGCTTCGAGTAAAATCGCTTCAATAATCGCGCAGGTTGAACCTTTACCATTGGTGCCAGCAACGGTAATGACTTTTTTCGCGGGTTTGATTAAACCGGCTTTTTGAGCGACGTCTTGTGCTCGCTCAAGCCCAAGATCGATGGCACTCGTATGGAGTTGTTCAAGATAAGATAGCCAAGAGGCCAAAGACGAGGTTGCTTGAGGTGCTGTCAATCCGGACATTCTTCATCGTTTTATAGTAATAGCAATATAACCACTAATTTAACATCGAACGACGGAATACCAAAGCGACCTGAGCAGACAATTGTTATGAAAGGCAAAAACAACAAACGGGGCATCAGCCCCGTTTAGTTTAACGTTAAGATTTATCAATAGCGGTAAAGAATTACTCTTCGATATTCTTAACGTCTTCTTCCTCAACCTTGGCTTCAGTCGGTGCAACCACCGGCACAACCATAGGAGAGTCAACCTGCATTAACTTAGCAATGATGCCACCAATGCGTTGACGCATTTCACGACGATCGACGATCATGTCAATCGCGCCGTGCTCAAGCAAGAATTCACTACGCTGGAAACCTTCTGGTAGTTTCTCACGTACTGTCTGCTCAATAACACGCTGGCCTGCAAAACCGATTAACGCTTTTGGCTCACCAATGTTAATGTCGCCAAGCATCGCAAGACTCGCAGAAACACCACCCATTGTTGGATCTGTTAAGACTGAAATAAACGGTAAGCCTTTATCTGACAAACGTTCAAGTGCCGCACTGGTTTTAGCCATCTGCATAAGCGACATTAGCGCTTCTTGCATTCGTGCACCACCACTTGCAGAGAAACAAACCAATGCACAATTATTCGCAATTGCCTCGTCCACAGCACGAACAAATTTAGCCCCAACCACAGAGCCCATTGAACCGCCCATGAAAGAGAACTCAAAAGCACAAGCGACAAGCGGCTGCTCAAGTAAGGTACCTTTCATTACGACCAAGGCATCTTTTTCGCCGCTGTTTTTTTGTGCCGCTGAAATGCGATCTTTGTATTTTTTCGAATCACGGAACTTCAGCTTATCTTTCGGCTCAAGCTCTTCAGCAATCTCAACTTGACCATCTGCGTCTAAAAAGGTTTCTAGACGACGACGCGCTTTCATGCGCATGTGATGATCACATTTAGGGCAGACTTCAAAGTTACGTTCTAGATCTGCGTGATAAAGCACTTGTTCGCAGGAAGTACATTTGGTCCATACCCCTTCAGGGATAGACGCTTTGCGAGAAGAAACAATATTGCTTTTTGTAAGGATCTTTTCCAGCCAGCTCATGAATGACCTTTCATCTTCTTATTTCCCTA
Source organism: Photobacterium makurazakiensis (assembly GCF_050336715.1). NCBI lineage: Bacteria > Pseudomonadati > Pseudomonadota > Gammaproteobacteria > Vibrionales > Vibrionaceae > Photobacterium > Photobacterium makurazakiensis. Next base: position 27,138 of record NZ_JAKJSJ010000029.1, on the reverse strand, counting down.
CCCTATAAGCGACTCATTACAAGCGTTCGTAGCAGAGAATTACAAATTCGTTAATTTACCAAGGTGGAATTAAAGCACAAAGTCGTCAGTCTGTAGATAAAAAACTGGTACTACAAGTTAATCCTTGAGAAAAAGAGGCCCAAGAGTTGATCTTGGTAACGCATATTTTTCTGGATAATCGACATCAACCAAATACAAACCTTCCGCTTTGGCCGTGGTACCAGCAAGCCGACGGTCCTTCTGCTCTAACAGCCATTGAATCCACTCAGGCTTTTGCTCACCATGCCCAACCTTAATTAGGCTGCCAGCAATGTTTCTCACCATATGGTGAACAAATGCGCTGGCTTTAACGTCAATGATAACAAAGTCACCTTGGCGCGACACATTCAAATGCATAAGCTTACGCCATGGGCTACGTGATTGACATTGCATAGCACGGAAAGATGTGAAGTCATTCTCACCTAATAAATACTGACCCGCTTCATGCATGGCTTTTTCATCAAGCTCACCATGATAGTGGCTCACCCCAGAGCTTAAAATAGCAGGGCGTAGTGCATTGTTATTGATAATGTAACGATAGCGACGCGCAGTGGCACTAAAGCGTGCATGAAATTCATCATCAACTTCTTTCGCCCAACGTACTGCAATATCTTTAGGTAAATGGGTATTCACGCCCATTGTCCATGCCGCCATTTTACGGTCAACATCAATATCAAAGTGAACTACCTGACCCGTGCCGTGAACACCTGCATCAGTACGACCTGCACAGATCACTTCAATCGGCTGGTTTGCAATTTTAGACAGGGATTTTTCCAAACACCCCTGCACACTGACTACATCATTCTGACGCTGCCAACCATGGTATTTGGCGCCATCGTACTCGATACCTAAAGCTATTCGCATAATTTACTTCGTTCTTACCTGTGGATTAAAGCATGAAGCCTAAAAAGTGGGGATAACCCCAAACTGCCTCTACTTAGTACTTATCAAACTGAAGGACTAAATACTGGCTAGCGGGGTAGTATACCTCAAAAAAAAAAGCACCTTCAATTAATGAAGGTGCCTTTCGTTCGTCAGTACTGAAAGCTCAAGAGAATATACGCAGTAAATACCGCTCTATTTGCCCTGTAGCTTCGTGAGTAATGCGTGCGCTTCATGCTGGCTGTTTGTATCTCCACGAGCAGCAACCTCTTCTAACAAACCCATGGCGCCTTCCTGATCATTCATTTCTAGGTACGCTTTAGCTAGATCAAGTTTGCTCGCGTATTCACCATGACTATCAACATCATAACGATCAATGTCAGATAAAACATCTGGGAACTCATCCAAACCAACCTCTAAGTTCAGCGGGGTTTCATCAATCTCTTCACTCGGCTCTTGTGCGTCTAAATCTTTCATGAGCTCATCAATACTGATGTAAGATTCAGACGATATTGAAGAATGGTTTTGCTGTTCACCTAGAGGCTCATTTTCCGGAAGAGTTTCTTCGGCAATCAGCTCACTACCCGCCTCATCAAACTCTTCTTCAAAGCTTGCCACCTCCGAATCAGCCGTTTCTTTAAGCAGTAAATCCGTATCAAGCGCATCGATTTCATCATCTTGCACTTGCGGTTGATCCGCCCAATCTTCAACCGCTAATTCAGGTTCAGGATTACTTGCTGCCCAAATCTCAGAATCTTCAGCTGTCATGTCATCGCTAACATCCAATGACGCAGCCGCATTCGTTTCTGGCATTGCTAGCAGCTGTTCACGCTCATCCTCGCTGGTTAGCGTGTCTTGAGGATCAAAAAGCAGCGCATCCATATCCAAACCAGCCGAGTCCACCAACGTCTGTTCAGGCGTTTCCATCGGTAACGGTTGATCATCAAACACAGGCCTTTCTGTCGCTTGAGGCTTTAACCCTTGCTCAACTTCATATTGCTCCAGTTCGTGCTGTTCATCAAATGATGCTTGCAATGCATCATCTTCACCGAATTCAGGCAGCATTGACGGGTCTAACGGCTCAAACGCAATATCAGGTTCACCGTGCATTGAGTGGCTAGCCACTTCTTCATGATGTTCTGGTTGCTGCGGCTGCTCAGGCACTGCTGATGTGCCCTGAACGTCCTGTAGTTCCTGCTGAGGGCTTTCCGCAGCTTCTGCTGCTAACTGTAGATGCTTAACAATGTTATCAAGTACAACTTGCTCTTCATCTTCACTAAGGTCTGGGCCGGGACCTTCCTCTGTTGCCACATCCGCTTCTGGGTCGAGCAATGCCGCGTCTTCATCAAATTCAGGTAAATCATCCAATGTTAACGGTTGCTCATCCTCTGTAGCACTTTGCGTGTCAGGCTTTAAATCTGAGCGATTTTGACGTTCTGCATCTTCTTGGAATAAATTTTCCAACATGTCAGCTTCTGCTAACGCTGTTTCTTCATCAAATATTGGAAAATCTTGATAACCGTCACCCGATAAAATCGCGTTAATATCCGCCTGCTCATCAACTTGCCCTGACTCAGTAGTATCAACCACTGGCGTTGCAGCTTCTGATACTAGTGCCTCCGAAACTGACGGTTCAGGCATAGCTGTTTCTGATATTGGAGTTTCAGATATTGCCGCTTCTGCTGTTGCGACTTCAGATAGCGGAGCTTCTGAGATGGCCATTTCAGCTACATCGTCAGCGGCAAGCATGGTGTCTAATTCATCAATAGGCTCTGCAGCTGTGTCATCGATAGCACTGGTATTCTCAATGGATTCGAGCAACTCATCGACTGTCTTGCCAATTGTCTCAATTTCATCTGCATCCTCTACAGAGTCTGATGACAAAATGCCTTCAACATCGGCGATTAGCTCATCAAAATCTAGGTCAGCATCGACATCTGTTTCAGCACTAGCCGCGGTCTCTTGTTGTTCATTTAACGCAGGGGCTTCCGTTGGCGGTGTTTCCGCTAACGCCTCTTGAAAAATATCCTCAAAAGCTGCACTCGGTGGGAAATCAGCATCCGTTTGTTGCTCAAGCTCAAGCTCTGGCTCTGGCTCTGGCTCTGGCTCTGGCTCTGGCTCTGGCTCTGGCTCTGGCTCTGGCTCTGGCAGGCTAGCCTCAATAGGAGTCGATTCACCACTGTGTTGAGCTAAGATATCATCCAGTAATTCCGTACTGCTCGGCTCCACTTCAATATCATTGAGATCGAGAACTGGCTCTAACTCATCATCCTCGAAACTTAATGGCTGCGCCTCCTCAACCGACGGCGTTGAAGGTTCATCTAAGTCAGCCACCAGCTCGTCAAGTAATGCAATGCTGTTTTCATCGATGACAAGATCGGTATCAAGCGCATCCCCTTCATCTTCATCACCAGCTAACAGCTCATCTAATAAAGCCGTGCTGTCTTCCTCAAGCTCAATCTCTGCGGTTAAGTCATCACCGTCATCCTCAAGCATCTCATCGAGTAAAGAAGTGCTATTTTCATCAAAAATAGACTCAATATCATCTTGAGACATAACTTGAGATGCCGGTGTTTCAGCGGACTGCTGAGCTTCGCTCGCTAAAAGTTCATCAATATCTTGTAAATCAACATTGTCAAAATCTGCAGCGCTATCAAGATCTGTACCTGAAGCCGTCAACATCTCGGCATCTGCCAGAGCTTGATCAACCGCAGAGTCTTGTGCCAATGTCTCTGAGCTAACGCTATCAAACAATGAATCTAACTCAGATTGACCAACCAGCTGTTCGGGGTCAACCTCTTGGCTAACCTCGGGTTCCGCGCTGTTGTCATTACGTTTATCTTCCTGCTCAACTTCTGAGAGCAAATCATCCAGCAAAGACTGATCAAGCAATCCATCTTCGATACCCTGATCATCGAGTTCATTCTCAAGGGCAAAATCATCGCTGCCATCAGACAGGTCGAAACTGTCTTCATCATCGTCAGTTTGCAACGATTGTTCCCACATCGCCGCCAACATTTCATCAGAACTTGGCTCTGATTTCTGTTCAATTTCGTCCAGCGCGCGCTCCATATCCTGAAGCCCTATCGCTTGATCATCACCTTTTACAGATATACTGCTTGGGCCAAGTCCGCTGTCGATTTCAAACTCATCACCACTCGACGCTGCATTTTCATCATTTGAAAACAAGCTCGATTCAGGATCATCAAACAGTGAATCATTGTCAGACGAAAACAAATCGCCAAAGTCATCATCATCGCTAAGTGCCAGATCAGGCATAGTCTCATCCGCTGCGGCAGCAGGTGGCGCAACCATGGCAGCGTCCACAACTGGCTCTGGCGCGTCCAATGATTTCACATCATCACTTTCTTCTTTTCGGCGACCGAATAAGAAGTAGGCTAGTAAACCCGCAATCAGCGCACCTGGGATCAGTGCCATTGCCGCCAGAAGCCATGGGTTATCAATCATTCGATCAAACAGCGATGGCTGTGGCACAGCAGTTGATTGCGTTTGGGCTTGCTGCTGTACAATGAAGTCTTTAATTTGCTCTCGTAAGACTTCATCGTCACTAATTTGATCTTTTAATGCCGCCATTTCGTGCTGCATTTCAGCTAAACGCACTCGCAACAAATGATTACTTTCTAACAGCTTTGTCATTTGTTCATCTGAGGCATCAAGCTGATTTTGTAGCGCTGTCGGTTTAGCTGGGATCAATGCAGGCTTCGCTGGGCTGACTTCTTCATTGGCAGCCTTTGGTTCATTGATTGCCACTACTTTCGCTTTTTCTAGCTGAGGCACCGGTTCAGCAACCACCGTTGGCTCGGGAGCCACGGCAGCACGTTCAACCCTCGGAGTTGCTTGGGGTGCCGCTTTAGGCGCAGGGCTTGAAGAGGTTCGACGTACAACAGAGCGGCCTTGGTCCACTTCAAGTTGCAGCTTGACGGCATCGGTATTTTCGCGACGGATCTGGCTTAATGACGGCATGTTCAAAACACTGCCCGGTGTTAAACCATGGATGTTATTATTTTCAAATGCCTGCGGGTTTGCCCGGTAAATCGCCCCAATCACCTGATAGACCGAGACTTGAGTTGTCGGACGGTTACGTGACGCGATTGACCATAATGTTTCGTTATTGGTGGTTGGCCCATAGCGGCGGATGGCCGTCGTTTGCCCTGCATCATTTGATAGAGGCACAGAAGCAGCATTGGTTTGCTGTTCAGGGGATGGGCCAAGAATACGAATCGTATTCGCCTGTACCGGTAATTGAATAGCGGTGGTGAGAAATACCGGTAAAATAAGGCGTTTAATCATTGTCGATAAGTCAGACACTGCCCGTTGTCCTCTTTGGCAGGATAAAATAATAATCATTCATAATAATATCAATCGACATAAGCTTTTGCGTGCTCCTGCGGGTTAATCACCTGCATTTGTGCTGATCTCGTTTGATTTAAGGGGAATGAGCCCTGAATACGCATGATACAAGAATAATGGTTATCGGCCTATCAGCAATAAACTTAAGAGTGAGTTTGTGAGGGGTGTTCAGAAATCGTGGTTATAAATGCCTCTCTCAATAAGCGATTGAACTAGACGATAAATTTCAATACTGATACAAAAACGAGAACCAAAAGGTTCTCGTTTATTTTTCAATTTGCTTCAAGGAAATCGCTTATAGATATTCTGCGATTAACTTCTCTGCAATTTGAACGCTGTTGGTTGCAGCGCCTTTACGTACGTTGTCTGCAACAACCCACATGTTCAAACCACATGGGTGGCTGATATCTTCACGAATACGGGCAACCATAACATGGTCTTTACCTGTAGCATCACTCACTTGAGTTGGGTAGTCATTACCATGGAAGACTTCAATGCCTTCAGCACTTTCTAACAAGCTGATCGCTTCTTCCACATGCACAGGCTGGCACGTTTCAACGTGTACCGCTTCAGCATGGCCATAGAATACCGGTACGCGCACACAAGTTGGGTTAACTCGGATATTCTCATCACCCAAAATTTTCTGGGTTTCCCACACCATTTTCATTTCTTCTTTGGTGTAGCCGTTATCCATAAACTCATCGATATGTGGCAAACAGTTGAATGCAATTTGCTTATCGTAAGCTTTATTTTCCGCTGGTAGGCCATTTAACAACTTCGCAGTTTGGCCGGCTAGTTCATCAACACCTTTTTTACCAGAGCCTGATACAGACTGGTAGGTCGCCACATTAATACGCTCAATACCGTATGCTTCATGAATAGGCTTCAAAGCCACCAGCATTTGGATTGTTGAACAATTTGGATTGGCAATGATGTTACGGTTACGATAATCCGCCAATGCGTGTGGGTTCACTTCTGGCACAACCAACGGCACATCGTATTCATAGCGGAAGCGTGACGTGTTATCAATGACGATCACGCCCTGATCGGCAGCAATAGGCGCCCAGCGATCTGACGCTTGTGCACCAGCAGAGAAAATAGCAAGCTGTACCTGTCCCCAGTCAAACTCTTCTACGTTGGTAACACGTACATTCTTGCCTTTATAGAGCACGGTTTTACCTACACTGCGCTCTGAAGCAAGTAAATAAAGATTACGAACAGGAAAATTGCGCGCTTCTAGTACTTCAACAATGGCTTCGCCAACAGCGCCGGTTGCACCGAGTACTGCAATATCAAATTCCTGGCTCATGGCCTTTCCTCTACTGTAAAACCTAATTTAGCCAGCGACTCTACCCCAAAATGGGCCTCGCCCGCTACCGTAATCGCACTATATTCGCGTCGATCCCAGTAATTTTTTCGCATCTGGTCAAATGCCGAGGCCATTTGCTCGCTGGCATCTGCTGTTTGCCCTATTTCACGTCGAAATAGGGCATCATCTCGGCGTACATCATAGATTAGCTGAATCAAACCAAATAGGTCAGCCTCATCCCATTGTTTGCTCAAAACGACATAGGGAACTGGGGCTATAGGTAGTAGACTGGCTGCCGACACCTGTTTTTCCAACCCTAAAAACTCACAATAGCGGTTATATACCATCGTTGTGCCCCGCGCTTTACCTTCAAGGCCATAACCTGCGACATGCGGGGTGGCAAAAGCGAGCAAAGATAATAGTTCGAGATCAACCAGCGGCTCTTGCTCAAACACATCCAGTACCGCTGTCAATAACTTGCCTGCGCCTTGTTGGCTTTGTTGAAGCGTCCGCTTTAATGCTTGGTTATCAACAATCGGCCCACGAGCAGCATTGATCAAGATACTGTTTGGCAGCATCGCAGAGAGAAAACCTTCATCCACAAGATGGTGAGTGGGATATTCACCAGTACGGCTAATTGGTGTATGTAAGGTGATCACATCGCACTGTTGTAAAATCGATTCAACAGACTCAAATTCTCGGGTGTCGCCTTCAGCTTGCTTTATCGGGTCATTGAGCAAATAACGGATACCCAGCGCATCAAGGCATTTGGCTAAATAGCTACCGACATTGCCAGCCCCAATAATACCAATGGTTTTATCGAAAATGGAAAAGCCTTGCTGCTGGCCTAGTACCATCAGGCTGCTGAGCACATATTCAGCAACACCAACTTTGTTACAGCCAGGTGCAGCCGTGAATGTGATACCTTTTTCGGCCAATAGCTTATCATCGACATGATCTTGCCCTGCCGTTGCCGTTCCGACAAATTTCAGCTTGTTAGCCTTGGCTAATAATGCCGCATTGACCTTCGTTACAGAGCGGATCATCAGTGCATCAATATCCACTAAATCATCAGCGGTTAAGCTACGGCCCGACTTGCTGATTACTTCGCCTAGCTGACCAAATAAATCAGCGGCATAAGGCATGTTCTCATCAATGAGAATTTTCATGGCGTATTCCTAAAAAAGTAAAGCCTTGTTACCTGAATATAAAATCAATGTGGATCTGTATCAGAAACAGGAAAGAATCATGAGAGTAGGATTAATAAACATAGCGGCCGTGTCAAGCCTAGAGGGAAACGTGTAAAAAGGTACGAGAAAAAATAAAAAAACCCGACAAATGCTGTCGGGCTACATCCAGGCAATAAAAACACCGACTGCGATCATAGACAGATCCCGCAAAAGAAAATACTATTTACGCAGCTGATGTCGCGTCTGTTTCATTGGCAATGGCTATTATGTTCAACCTTCAAGAGTCTCCGCTAAAAGTCCTTTTAGGTAAAACAAACGCCTGCGCCTCCTGGAAAATGACAAAAGTCTTTTACAATCGCAATATTCAGCAGCAAGTACTGGCATTTCGCGAGTACTTGCAACTTTATTTCTTACGCTTCGTACTTTTTGATCACGAGCGTTGCATTCGTACCACCGAAGCCAAAGCTGTTCGACATAACAGTCGTTAATGCTTGCTCTCGTGCTTCAGTCACAATATCTAAACCTTCAGCAGCTGGGTCTAGGGTTTCAACATTAATGCTTGGCGCAACAAAGCCATTTTCTAGCATCAAGGTTGAATAAATTGCTTCGTGCACACCAGCCGCACCTAATGCATGGCCAGTCATCGCCTTGGTCGCAGAAATTGCTGGGCTATTATCACCAAACAGCTCTTGAATCGCACCTAGCTCTTTCACATCACCCACAGGTGTCGATGTACCGTGTGTATTGATGTAATCAATCGGCTGTTCAAGATTTTGCATCGCCATCTTCATACAACGCACGGCACCTTCACCTGATGGCGCAACCATGTCGTAGCCATCTGACGTTGCACCATAACCTACGATTTCACCGTAAATTTTTGCGCCACGAGCCAATGCATGCTCTAGCTCTTCAACAACCAACATACCGCCACCGCCAGAGATAACAAAACCATCACGGTCTGCATCATAAGTACGTGACGCTTTAGTCGGATCGTCGTTATATTTGGTTGATAACGCACCCATGGCATCAAACATCATGGTAAGCGACCAATCAAGCTCTTCACCGCCACCCGCAAAAACAACGTCTTGCTTTCCAAGCTGAATAAGCTCTAGTGCATGGCCAATACAGTGTGCCGATGTTGCACACGCAGAACTCATGGTGTAGTTCACACCGCGAATTTTAAACGGTGTTGCCAAACAAGCAGATACCGTTGAAGCCATTGTACGTGGCACCATGTAAGGGCCAACACGTTTTACGCCTTTCTCACGCAAAATATCAACCGCTGCAACTTGGTTGTATGATGATGCGCCACCTGAACCCGCCACAAGGCCAGTTCGGTCATTTGAAACTTGATCTTCTGTTAAACCAGAATCTTCAATTGCCTGCTCCATCGACAAATACGCAAATGCGGCTGCATCGCCCATGAAACGCATTTTTTTACGATCGATATGCTCTGACGGGGTCATTTTTAAATCGCCCCAAACATTGCTTCGCAGTTTATTTTCTGCGAACTGTTCAGAGAAGGTAATACCGGATTTGCCCGTTTTCAAAGACTCCAGCACTTCTTTTACGTTGTTGCCAATGCTGGATACAATACCCATGCCTGTAATTACGGCTCGTTTCATGATGAATTCCTACTGTCATTTAACGCGATTGATAATAACGGGTTTATTGTGCAAAAGTGGTCAGCTTTCCTTTTGATCAGGTACAATTGCCCGTAATTTCGTTTAAATATGGCATTCAACTGCTCGTTCCCGGTTTCAAAAGCCCCTAAGTTGTTGCAATGTCACTGTTATACCAACTATGAGGTTTCTCTCTTGTCTACGACTCCGAAACGGCCTGATACGTCAAAAGCCCGTATTGCCAATGCCGTCCTCGACTGGAATGATTCAGGTACCCCTGTTTCTAATGACTTTGATGATGTTTATTTTTCCAATGCCAATGGGCTGGAAGAAACCCGCTATGTTTTCTTAAAACAAAACGGCTTACCTGAGCGATGGCATGACTTCGACCGTCGCCGCTTTGTTGTCGCTGAAACTGGTTTTGGCACCGGGTTGAACTTTCTTGCCGTCTGGCAATGGTTTAAGGCTTTTCGCCAGGCAAACCCTGAAGCTGCGACCAAAGAGCTGCACTTTATCAGCTTTGAAAAATTCCCGGTCACTAAAGCGGATTTGATAAAAGCCCACGAATCGTGGCCAGAACTTGCTGAATTCGCTGAACAGCTGCATTCCCACTACCCGCCTGCCGTCGCAGACTGTCAGCGTATTGTGCTTGAAGATGGCATGATCACCCTCGACTTATGGTTTGGCGATATCAAAGACTGTATGCCTCAAGTATGGACCAACGAGCAAGGTATTGTTGATACGTGGTTCCTTGATGGTTTTGCACCAAGCAAAAATCCAGAAATGTGGAATCAAGACCTATTCAATGGCATGGCGAAACTGGCTCGAGTCGGCTGTACCACAGCGACCTTCACCGCTGCAGGCTTTGTACGCCGAGGGCTGATTGAGGCGGGCTTTGAGATGAGCAAAGTCAAAGGCTTTGGTACCAAGCGCGACATGCTGGCAGGGAGTATCGTAGAAAGAAAACATGGTGCGAATACCAAACCTTGGTATGCCAGACAACCGGCGTCAATACAAAGTAGTCATGATGATATTGCGATCATCGGTGGTGGTATTGCCTCTGCCACAACGGCACTATCACTCGCCCGCCGAGGGGTAAATGTGACGATATATTGTTCCGATGAGTTACCAGCAGAAGGTGCATCGGGCAACCGCCAAGGCGCGGTATACCCATTACTTAATGGGTCTAACGATGCCCTGTCGCGTTTTTTTGCCCCCGCGTTTTTGTATGCCCGTCAATTTGTCGAGCAAGCAGCACTCAAGAAAACATTTGCACATAGCTGGTGTGGCGTAATTCAGCTGGCTTGGAGTGATACAGCCTCCAATAAGCTTGATAAAATGCTGTCAGGCGGCTTCCCTGAAGCACTTATCCGTCAGCTGGATACTGAGCAGACCCAAACTATAACAGGCGTTGAAACTGGCCATAGCAGCGTTAATTATCCGCTTGGTGGTTGGTTATGCCCGCAAGCACTTACTCGCGCTTTGCTTGAGCTTGCGATTGAAACTGGCCACTTAACACTGAAAACTCAGATAGACATTTGCAAACTCGAATCCAGTGAAAACAAAGGGAATGAAGGCGCTAGTGAAGATACTGATGAAGGAAGCCAAAGCTGGCTCCTGACCGATACTCAGCAGCAACAATATCAACACCAGTGTGTGATTGTGGCCAACGGCCACCGTTTTGCTGAATTTGAACAAACTGAAACGATCCCTGCTTACTCAGTACGTGGGCAAGTCAGCCATGTCCCGACTAATGACGCATTATCCCAATTAAAAACAGTGCTGTGTTATGACGGCTATCTTACCCCTGTCAATACCAATGAGAGTGGCTTTAGTGGCACGCATTGCATTGGTGCAAGCTACCGCCGTAGCAGCACTGATTTAACCTTCAATGATGATGAGCATAACGACAATAAACAGCGCTTGGTAAACTGCCTGCCGAGCGTGAGTTGGCCAACTGAGATTGATATGTCAGAGAACCAAGCTCGAGCTGGTGTGCGTTGTGCAAGCCGTGATCACCTGCCTTTTGTTGGGGACGTATGCCAATACGATAATCTCATTGCGCAATATGCTGATTTGAGAGACAACCAAGACTCTGCTCAGCCTGTTCCGGTTTACCCTAATTTGTACGCCATGGTGGGGTTAGGCTCACGCGGTTTAAGTTCAGCCCCATTATTGGGTGAGCTTCTTGCATCGCAGCTCTGTGGTGATCCACTGCCTCTGCCTAATGACGTATTAGACGCATTACACCCAGGGCGCATGTGGGTAAGACGTTTGGTAAGAGGAAAGCAGCTATCTTAAGCAGAGCATACCTCTTAAACGCAGCATATCTTTTAAACACACTGTAGCGAAGACCGTTTACTATCAAGCGAAACTAAAACGAGAGGCATAAGCCTCTCGTTTTCTTAAAGCACTAGAAATTACTCAACAGCCGCTGTTACTGGTGGCGCAGGATCATCGCCACCGCCACTGTCAGACACAGCAACCCCAATCACAATCGCAGCCACCCCCACAGCCAGTACCGTTGCGGTTAATCCACCAGCCGAAGCCGCAAATGCGGTGTCTACGCCTGCCGCCGTGCCTTTCGCACCCGCGTCAGCCGTCGCCTTAGAAGCCGTTGATGAAGTCACCGTTGTCGTAGGAGGCGTAGCTGTCGAAGGAGAGGAAGTCGTTGCCGGCGTATCGGCCGCATGGGCCGACAAGCTCAACATTCCCAGTGCAGCCAGCGCAATCACTGTTGTTCTCATAAAGCATCCCCACTATTCACTCACCTAACTACACCTAGCTACGCGAGCAACACTCTCTTATTGATATGTTTGTAATTATAGTTGGGATTGACTAAATCGTATGACAGAAAAATGCTACTAACTGCTCGCTATCCTACCTATCATCAGGCATTTATTAATAAGCTATTGAGCTAAAAAGAAAAGCGCAAGGTATATACCTTGCGCTTTTTTGAGAATCATAGGCTAAGTTAACGTAGATTAGAGCTAACTTTAACCAGCTTAGTCTTAGTCTTAGTCTTAGTCTTAGTCAGCACCGAATAAATCACGGGTATACACTTTGTCAGCGACATCTTCGAGCTCTTCGACCATACGATTTGAGACAATGACATCCGACATCTGCTTAAACTCTTCGATATTAGCTATCACTTTCGACTGGAAGAATTCAGACTCTTTGAGTACTGGTTCAAACACCACCACTTTAATGCCTTTCGCTTTAATCCGCTTCATGATGCCTTGAATTGACGATGCACGGAAATTATCGGAACCCGCTTTCATGATCAGACGGTATACACCGACCACCTTAGGTTTTCTCGCGATAATAGAATCAGCAATAAAATCTTTACGTGTACGGTTGGCATCAACAATCGCACCAATAATATTGTTTGGTACTTTATTGTAATTTGCTAGTAACTGTTTGGTATCTTTCGGTAAACAGTAGCCACCATAACCAAACGACGGGTTGTTATAGTGGTTACCAATTCGCGGATCTAAACCGACACCTTCAATGATCTGACGACTATCTAAACCATGTGCTTCAGCATACGAATCTAATTCATTGAAATAAGCTACACGCATGGCTAGATAGGTATTAGAGAACAGCTTAACGGCTTCCGCTTCAGTTGAGTCGGTATATAAAACGTCAATATCTTCTTTGATTGCACCTTGGGCAAGCAGATTAGCAAACACTTCAGCACGTTCAGACTTCTCACCCACGATAATACGAGAAGGATGAAGATTATCGTACAATGCTCGGCCTTCACGTAAAAATTCTGGCGAGAAAATAATATTTTCACAACCAAGTTCTTGTTTTACGCGCTCGGTGTAGCCGACTGGTACCGTCGACTTGATCACCATAACTGCCGATGGGTTTATTGCCATCACATCTTTAATCACCGCCTCAACTGACGATGTATTAAAGTAGTTATGTATCGGATCGTAGTCGGTTGGTGTTGCAATAATCACGAATTCTGCGTTTTGGTAAGCAATTTGCTTATCCGTAGTTGCAACAAGATTTAATGGCATTTCAGACAAATACTGAGAGATTTCTTTATCTTCAATTGGAGAAAGGCGCTGATTAATCTGTTCAACTTTTTCAGGCACGATGTCTAGTGCAATCACGTCATTATGCTGTGCGAGCAATACTGCATTAGAAAGCCCTACATACCCTGTACCCGCAACGGTAATTTTCATTACTCAACCTCAAAACTGTTAGGAGTCTAACTTGAAACAAGTCAGTCGAACTATCAAGCTAGTCTTATATCAATGCTGTCTTAATTTCAAAGCAAAATCCATACCACTTACTTCAAGAAAGTTCTCAAGAACTTGATTTAATATAATTCGATACCATAAGGATAAAATAATACCTTAATGAGTATTTGCGAAATAGTATTAGTGAAAATTAAAATCCTATATGGAACTAAACAGCCTTTGTAAACGATGGTTGTTCTGCAGCAAGTACAATATCACAGTGAGGTTTTATTTTTTTCAACGCTTTAGCGAGTGCCTTTTGAGATTGATAGTCACCATGTACAATATGGATCCGAGAAGGCCCCCGCTCAATATTGTCTACAAACTTTATTAGATCTGCCTGATCTGCATGGGCAGAGTATCCAGAAATACTGTGAATTTTAGCATTAACCTTAACGGAGTAATTATTAATGTTCACACGCTCTTTACCCCGAACTAATTGCGCACCCAATGTTCCCCGAGCTTGGTAACCCACCATCAACACATCAGTACGTTCATCAGGCAACAATGCTTCAAGATAATTCATTATTCGCCCACCGGTACACATCCCACTGGCTGCAACCACAATAGCGGGTTCACCTGACACTTTTAGCCGATTCACTAACGCCATGTGTTCTTGATGACTGTTAACCGTAATGCACTGAGAAAAAGACAGAGGATGACGACCGCTAAGAACGCGTTGTTTGGCTTCTTTGGTCCATAAGCGCTGAAACAGTTCATACTGCTCGGTAATGTCTGCGGCTAATGGGGAATCAAGAATAATAGGAAGACGCTTCCAGTTAAGCGAAGAAAGGAGAGGATCAGACGGTGCATTGAGCGGTTTTGTACAAGTTGGAAACTGAGCGATGATATTCTCAAGGTCAAATAAGAGCTCTTGTGTTCTCCCGACACTGAATGCGGGAATGAGGATCACGCCACCATCTTGTAATGAGCGCTTGATCAACAACTCTAAACGATGACTTCGTTCACAAATACTCTCGTGGTGTTTTTGACCATAGGTACTTTCAATCACTAAAGTATCAGCGTGTTCTGGCGAGATAGGATCAACCAGTAAAGGCGTATTACAAGGCCCTAAATCACCGGAGAAGACTACTGTTTCGTTATTAGGTAACTCTAGCTCGATATACGCCGACCCTAAGATATGACCCGCAGGTTTAAAACACGCAATGATCCGCTCTCCATTCGGCAATGTGATCGGTGCAAGCCCGTTATAAGGCACTGGACGAAGCAGGCTGTTGACCAAATCGATGAAGCTCGAACGCTGCTGACTATTGAGGTTAAGCTGAATCTTCAAACCATCGTCAAGCATCAGCGGCAACAAGGCCGCCGTCGCTTCCGTCGCGTAAATCGGGCCTCGAAAGCCTGCGGCCAATAGCCAAGGTATTCGACCAATATGATCAATATGACAATGCGTGATTAACAAGGCTTGAATGTGATCTACGGGGAATTCAATGTTCAAAGAATGATGAGATTCATCACCTTGAAACAGACCGCAGTCAATTAGCACCCCATACTGACCCAACCGAAGCTCATGACATGAACCTGTTACACCAGAACTCGCACCATGATGAATGATCTGCACGACGTTACCCTCAAAAGTTAATCAAGGGATAATGACAAAAGCAAACCGGGGAAGCAGCAGTACAAAAGCAATGCACGAGGGATATCACGAAAAAAAGCGCAAGAACTAACGCTTTCAAACAGAAAAAGAACACCGAGCCGTAACTAAAATTCAATCACTGAACAAGCATATTAAAAAATGAATAAGGCGAAGAAACCCCACCTTACTATTATGCAGATTGTCAATAATTTGACTATAATGACAATCATAAACAATTAAGCATTAATACAAAATGTAACGCAGGTCACTTTTTGACCAACAAAAGAAAAGCAACAACAAAAGTCACTTTCTTGTCATATGCCTCAGGTGTAATATTTCGAGGTTTTATATTCCTCATAGGAAAACAGCATGGACAGTCGACTCATCATTATTTTCTTTTTTTCGTTTTTTAGCTTAGTCACATTAAGGAAACTGGCTAAGAAAATAGATCTTGTCGATATCCCTACAGGCAGAAAGCAACATCAAGGCAGCATTCCATTAATTGGTGGCGCCGCTATCTTCCTCTCCGTCTGTTTAGCCATTGCCACCTCCCCAGTAATGCTTCCTCACGACACATTATATTTATTGTGTGCACTGACCTTAGTCGCAACAGGCATAATGGATGACAAATATGATATCAGCGTAAAAGCCAGATTACTCATCCAGGCCATTATCTCATTAAGCATGATTGTCGCGGGCTCAATGTCACTGAGTCAGCTCGGTGATCTTGTTGGCCTAGGTAATATTTCATTGGGTACAACGGCAAGCTATGCCATAACAACACTCGCTATTATTGGTGCCATTAACGCCTTTAACATGGTGGATGGTATAGATGGCTTATTAGGTGGCTTGGCTGTCGTCACCTTTACCTCACTTGGTCTTTTATTTTTGACTAACGATCAGTTAGGTATCTATCACTTTTGCTTAGTCATTGTTGTTGCGGCGGTTCCTTACATCATGCTCAACCTCGGTTTCCCATTAGGTCAACGATATAAAGTGTTCATGGGCGATGCGGGCAGTGTCTTCATTGGTTTTACCGTCGTCTGGCTTTTAATTAGCGGGACCCAATCTGATAGTCCCTCATTTCGACCCGTTACGGCGTTATGGTTAATCGCCTTGCCTTTAATGGACATGGCAACCATTATGATCCGACGTATCCGTAAAGGCCAATCACCGTTCAAGCCCGACCGTGAACACTTGCACCACATCTGCCAGCGTATCGGCTTGTCATCAAGAATGACACTGCTCAGTATATGCACTTTCGCTAGCACACTTGCCTACATCGGGATCATCGGTGAGCAATACCAGGTTGAAGAAACAACGATGTTCTTCTCGTTTATGATGGTATTTGTCATTTACTACACCACAATTTGCCATATTTGGCGGATCACAACATTCATACGTAAAGTATGGCTGCGATCTATATCGTCCATCCCCCACCAGAGTAAGAACAACAATACTGAAGTGTAAATAAGCCTTTCCCCGAAGGAAGCCAACAAAAAGTACAAACTGTGCGTTAGCTTCCTTTGCATCCCATTGGGTTGTTTTCAATCGACCGCCCAATCAAACACCACATTCTGTATATCAATACCATTTAGCACCTCAAGCCTATCGCAATTGCTTGTTATAAAATTAAGAAAAGAGCACATTTTTGTCATGTTCGAGAGGAGATAACTATACAAAAAGCAATTACAGAATATACTCAAGTTAAGGGCAATATCGCGGCTTAGGAGGACATGATGATTTTTAATCAACAACTCAATAAACAGCCACTCTTAACACCAGGCTTCGCGATAGACATAGTATTTATTGGCCTGCTAAAAGTTTCGCTCTATCTTGATGAACTTGAAAAATACGATAAAAAGGCCAAAGCTCTCAGAAGGGAAGATAGACAGCAGTAACCCCTCCCCCGCTTTATTTCTCGTTGCGATTGGGTACGTCCATATGTAGATCAATCGGTTTGTTGGTACCAAACAACTTATGGATGAAGGTAGTGATCCGCCAGATATGGCTGATCACGAAAAAATACGCCGCAAACACCACTAAGAAGCTCACAAACATCACCGCTTCTCGCACTTCATTCATATCAGACCAGATACCGATTGCCGCCAGCAAGGTCGCCATCAAACAAATCACCACTAAAGACATGCCGGATGACAAACCAATGCGCTGACAGATATGATGTAGATGCTCGCGATCCGGTTTGAATGGCGACTGGCCCTTACGGATACGACGCACCATGATGGTCGCCATATCCATGAGTGGAACAGCAATTAGCCATAGCGCCGTAACTGGACGGATAGAGGTTGTTCCCGTTGTTTGTGTTGCTTCAATGAGCAACCAAATCACAGTGAAGCCAATAAAAATGCTACCGGCATCCCCCATAAAGACTTTAAATCGACGCCCAAATGGGATCCCGAGATTTAGCATGATATACGGCAGCATTGCGACCACAATCAAAGCACACACCATCGCCAGTGCACTGTTCCCGTCCATCAAGAACATAAAGCCCAACGCAGCGAAGGTAACAGAGGCCAAGCCCCCTAATAAACCATCGATGCCATCGACCATATTAAACGCATTAATTGCACCAATCACCCCCAACACCGTAATGACATAACTCATCCCGATAGACAGCTGTATGGCTTCACTCCCCATTAGATAACCTAAATTATGCAAGCTCATATCCCCAATGACCATCATCACCAAAGAGACACCCGCTTGTATAACAAGGCGTATTTTGAAGCTGATATCATAACGGTCATCAATCACACCGGTGATCACAAGAATGGTCGCGCATACCAAAAAGAGAACACTGTTTGGTGATAGGTCTGAGAACAACAGAAAAGTCATCGCAGTAGTGGAAAAAATTGAGACGCCTCCCACCAATGGGATCACCCCTTGGTGGTGCTTACGGGCATTGGGCTTATCAACCAAGCCAATGCGTTTGGCCAACTTACGAAAGGTGAACAAGCTACAAAACGATAGCAGGAAAACAAAAATTAAAGCGGTGGCTGTCATGTGGAATTAATTCTTATACGTTTATATTAACAAGTGCTCGACGTGCCTATTAACTAAAACGCGCCATGATACAAAATTACGTCGATTTTTTGACGCTGCTATTCTAACCAAGCTGATTAAAATTGCTATCTAAACTGACCAAAATGAGAAGTAAGCTAAAACAAAAAAGCGGCGTATTCTCGCGAATACGCCGCTTTAATTTAGCTGCTAGGTCTTGGTTAATTAAGCCTGTTTGACCGCTTCTGCTATGTGGTTAGCCCATTGCACAGCAAGTGCTTCCGATTCGGCCTCAACCATGACGCGAATGAGTGGCTCCGTGCCCGATTTACGCAACAAAATCCGACCTTTAGGTGTTTCAGTGCCCACTTCTAATGCTTTTTCAGCCTCGACCAGTGCCGCTTTGACCAAGTCAGACTCTAAAGGCTGAGTCTCGCCACTAAAGCGAACATTCACCAATATTTGTGGCATCATTGGCATATCAGCCAACAAGGTATCGAGTGTTTGACCGCTACGTTTAACAACCGCTAGCACCTGCAGAGCAGCAACAATCGCATCACCCGTGGTCACCAAGTTACGGCAAATGACATGGCCAGAGTTTTCACCGCCTAGCCACCAGTTACGTGCTAACAATTGCTCCATCACATATCGGTCGCCCACATTGGCGCGAACAAACGGAATACCTAGCTTACCTAGCGCAACTTCTAAGCCCATGTTCGACATCAAGGTGCCGATGACGCCCCCTTTTAGCTCACCATCAAGCAATGCTTGCTTTGCCAATACATACAGCAGTTGGTCACCATCGGCGACATTACCTTGGCTGTCGACCATCATGATACGGTCGCTGTCGCCATCAAGGGCAATACCTAAGTCGGCCTGTGACTCGACAACGGTCTTTTGCACCAACGCCATCGACGTTGCACCGCAGTTATCATTAATATTCAGGCCATTGGGCTTGTCACCTATTGAGATGACCTCAGCCCCTAGCTCACGAAACACCGACGGTGCAATGTGGTAAGCCGCGCCATTGGCACTATCAACAACTAACTTTATACCAGCCAGCGATAGCACTGATGGGAATGTGCCTTTACAAAACTCAATGTAGCGGCCTGCCGCATCGTCCATGCGCTTTGCTTTACCCAGTAAATCAGAGCTGACACATTCAATGTCTTTATCTAATTCGGCTTCAATCGCCAGCTCGACCTCATCAGGTAATTTCTCACCCGATGCAGAAAAGAACTTAATGCCGTTATCGTAATACGGGTTATGTGACGCACTAATCACAATGCCCGCTTCAGCGCGGAATGTTTTGGTTAAATAAGCCACTGCTGGTGTCGGAATAGGACCGGTTAAAATGGCATTAATGCCGGCAGCAGACAGGCCAGCCTCTAAAGCTGATTCCAGCATATAACCTGAAATACGGGTATCTTTACCGATGATCACTTTCTTGGTGCCAAGACGTGATAAAACGCGCCCAGCCGCCCAACCTAGCTTAAGTGCAAAATCAGGGGTAATAGGGTATTCACCCACCTTGCCGCGTACGCCATCGGTGCCAAAATATTTTCTAGTCATAATTTTTATCTATTTAAGAGTTTTCTAATAATTCGTTTTTGTATTATTTGATTTTTACTGGACGCTGCCAATCACGCTTCACTTTTGGTGAGACGCGGGTGATCACCAATTCATTTTCACCAACATTTTTATTAATCGTCGATCCTGCTCCAATGGTCGCACCATTGGCAATATCAACAGGGGCGATTAATTGACTGTCAGAGCCAACAAACACATCATCACCAATGGTGGTTTTAAACTTATTTGCACCATCATAATTACAAGTAATTGTTCCGGCACCGATATTCACGCGCTCGCCAATCTCTGCATCACCTAAATAGGTCAGGTGATTGGCTTTTGAACCTTGCCCTAACGTGACTTTCTTGGTCTCAACAAAGTTACCAACATGTGCGTCATTTTTAAGCTCAGTACCCGGACGTAATCGGCTGAATGGGCCAACGGTACAGGCTTCACCAATAATCGTATCTTCAATCACACTATAAGGGCGGATCAGCGTATCATCAGCAATCGTACAGTTTTTGAGTACAGAGCCCGCCCCAACAATCACGTTATTACCCAGTATTACCTTGCCTTCAATAATAACATTGATATCTATATCGACATCCGTACCGCACTGCAGCTGACCACGTAAATCAAAACGGCTGGGATCTTTAAGCATCACGCCTTGTTCCAGCAGCTTTTCCGCTTCTTTCGCTTGATAAGCACGCTCTAGCCTTGCAAGTTGAATACGGTTATTAACACCTTCAACTTCAATGGCATCAAGCGGATGAACCGCCTCGATGGCGCGCCCTTCATCATGGGCAAGGCCAATAATGTCGGTTAAGTAATACTCGCCTTGTGCATTGTCATTGCTGAGCAGTGAGAGCCAACGTTTCAAGTCTTTACCTGTTGCAACTAACACACCGGTATTCACTTCATTAATGAGCTTTTGCTCTTCAGACGCATCTTTTTGCTCAACAATAGCAACCACAGGGCCATTACGACGAATGATACGCCCATACCCCATTGGGTTATCAAGTACCACAGTCAGCAATGCAATCCCACCTATAGGCTGGGCCTCAAGCAAGTTGTGCAATGTTTGTGGGCTAATCAGTGGTACATCACCATATAAAACCAACACCTTTTCATCGTCAGAGAATTCTGAAGAAGCCTGATCAACCGCATGCCCTGTACCAAGCTGCTCGGCTTGCAGCACCCAATTAACCTTCTGTTCTGCCAACACGGTCTGCATCATGTCGCCACCGTGACCATACACTAAGTGTATCTGGTTCACATTAAGCGCATGACAAGCATCCATCACATGGGTAACCATGGGTTTGCCTGCAAGCGTATGTAAAACCTTAGGTAGGTTGGAATACATCCGCGTACCTTTTCCCGCGGCTAAAATAACTGCACTGAAATTCATTTCAAACTCCAAAAAAACATAAAAAAATGCTGCGCCTATTAAATAGGTGCAGCATTCAAAAATTAAAACTACCGCAAAGATGTTAGTTTTTCTTTCTTTTATTACTTTCTATTTATTATCGACATTGGTTGATGTCGCTTCCATATTGAAATCAATCGGCTTATTGGTGCCAAATAGTTTGTGAATAAACGTGATAATGCGCCAAATATGACTAATCACGAAAAAGTAAACAGCAAACACCGCAAGGAAACTGAAGAACATCAGCGACTCACGGACATCATTCATATCCGCCCAAATGCCAATTGCGGCCATGATGGTTGCCATGGAACAAATCAACACTAATGACATGCCTGACGATAATCCAATTCGCTGACAAATATGATGAAGGTGTTCACGATCAGGCTTAAATGGCGAATGGCCCTTACGAATACGGCGGATCATGATAGTAACCATGTCCATGAGTGGGATAGCAATCAACCATAATGCTGTCACAGGCTGAAACGCGTAGGCTTCTGGTTCTTGAGAGCCGCGGATCAACATCCACACCGCTGCGAAACCAATGAACATACTGCCTGCATCACCCATGAATACCTTGAAACGACGCCCTAACGGAATACCAAGGTTCAACATGATATAAGGGATCATAGCGGTCACAATCAACAAGCAAACAGTGGCTAAGTACTCATTACCAGAGATATAGAACACCCAACCTAACGCGCCAAACGTCACAGATGCCAAACCACCCAGTAGGCCATCAATACCATCGACCATATTAAACGCATTAATTGCACCAATTACACCAAACACCGTGACAATGCCACTGAATAACGGCGAAAACATCAGCGTTTCACTACCCATTAAGTAACCCAGGTTATGTAAACTATGGCCGCCGATATGGATCATAGCTAGCGAGATAGCCGCTTGAACCACCAAGCGAATTTTAAAACTGAGATCATAGAAATCATCTAACGCACCTAGCACCACTAAGACCACGGCACAGCTTAAGAACAGGATTAGATTATTAGAAAGGGGTAAAAATAATAAGAAACTAATAAAGATAGTTGTCAAAATTGAAATCCCACCCACTAAAGGCACGACGCCCTGATGGAATTTTCTCGCGTTAGGCTTATCCACTAAACCAATGCGTTTAGCAACCTTACGGAAAATAAACAAGCTGCAAAACGACACAACAAAAACAAAAACAAATGCGGTAAATGTCATAACATTATTCTTTTATATAAAAGTGGCGATGATCGCCACCGTATTTTATCGTCAGGATTACTGATTACCGATTACCGACAATAGTAATTTTAACCAACCAACTTCAACGTGCTATTAGTTTGAACTAAAGACTGAAGATAAGCGGTAAAGTCATCACCAAGGGCATCGTGACGCATGCCATATTCAACGAACGCTTTAAGGTAGCCTAACTTGTCACCACAGTCGTGAGACTTACCTGTCATGTGGAAGGCTTCCACTGTTTCCTCTGCCATTAGCATATCAATGGCATCGGTCAGTTGAATTTCATCACCGGCACCAGGCGGTGTGATCGCCAGCTTGTCCCAAATCTTTGATGACAATACATAACGGCCAACAACGGCGAGGTTTGATGGTGCCTCTTCAACCGCTGGCTTTTCAACCATGGCCGTCATTGAATGTGATTGACCACCCGAGAGCTCAGCACCACCGCAGTCAACCACGCCGTATTTAGAGACATCTTGCATAGGTACAGGCTCGACCATGATTTGACTTGCCTGTGTTGCCTCGAAACGTGCCACCATCGCCGCCAAGTTTTCACTGGTTTGGTCAGCCGTGAATTCATCTAAAATCACATCGGGCAGTACCACCGTAAATGGTGCATCACCCACTAGTGGTTTGGCACACAATACTGCATGGCCTAAGCCTTTTGCATGACCTTGGCGCACATGCATAATCGTCACATCAGGTGGGCAGATAGATTGTACTTCATCAAGCAATTGGCGCTTAACACGCTTTTCGAGCGTCGCTTCAAGCTCATAAGAGGTGTCAAAGTGATTTTCAATCGCATTCTTTGAAGAATGTGTTACCAGCACAATTTCTTTAATGCCAGCAGCCACACACTCATTCACGATATATTGAATCAGCGGTTTATCAACAATGGGTAGCATTTCTTTTGGAATGGCTTTAGTTGCTGGAAGCATACGCGTGCCTAGCCCTGCCACTGGAATGACAGCTTTTGTTATTTTATTCATTAAATGTCCTTAATAGAGCCAACGTACCTGTCGTTCTATATTAAAGTAACGTCTTACGTATATTGATAAGTAATCAACAAATTCAAAACTGGATACTACCAACAAATGATAAAGGCATAATGGCAATGAAGAGACAAATGTATGTCCCTTAATCATCAATTAAATTTAAGGCTTAGAGGGTAAACCGCTAAATACTCAATAAGATTGCAATGATTAGTCACTGCCGAACAAATCGCGGGTATAAACTTTATCGGCGACATCTTCAAGTTCAACCGCCATACGGTTAGACACAATGACATCTGACATGGCTTTGAACTCGGCAAAGTCTTCGATAACCGCTGAGTGGAAGAATTCTTTTTCTTCCAGTACGGGTTCGTATACCACCACTTCAATGCCTTTGGCTTTCAAGCGCTTCATGATACCCTGAATGCTGGATGCGCGGAAATTATCTGAGCCCGACTTCATGATTAAGCGGTAAATGCCCACACGTTTAGGATTACGCTTCAGAATAGAGTCGGCAACGAAATCTTTACGTGTTGTATTCGCTTCTACGATTGCACCAATAATGCTGTTCGGTACATCGGCATAGTTAGCACGAAGTTGTTTGGTATCTTTCGGTAAACAATAACCACCGTAACCAAATGATGGATTATTGTAATGGCTACCAATACGTGGGTCTAAACCCACACCTTCAATGATTTGACGTGAATCTAAGCCATGTGATTCAGCATACGAATCTAACTCGTTAAAATAGGCTACACGCATCGCAAGATAGGTATTAGAGAAAAGCTTCACCGCTTCCGCTTCTGTCGAGTCGGTAAAAAGCACTTCGATGTCTTCTTTAATTGCACCTTCAATCAACAAGTTGGCAAAAACTTGTGCTCGTTCACTACGCTCACCAACAATAATACGAGATGGGTGAAGATTATCGTACAGTGCACGACCCTCACGCAAAAACTCAGGCGAGAATAATAAGTTCTCGCAACCAAACTCTTGTTTAAGACGCGCGGTATAACCCACAGGAACGGTTGATTTGATCACCATGACCGCACTGGGGTTAATAGCCATGACATCTTTAATTACCGCTTCAACAGAAGAGGTATTAAAGAAGTTATTCTCAACGTCGTAATCTGTCGGCGTTGCGATTACTACATAGTCAGCATTTTTATACGCTAACTCTTTATCCAGTGTGGCAATGAAGTTTAACGGCTTATTCGCCAGAAAATCTTCAATTTCTGTATCAACAATTGGCGATAACTTATCGTTTAATAGCTTAACTTTTTCTTCAATAATATCGACAGCAATAACTTCATGATGCTGTGCTAGCAGCATCGCATTTGACAGGCCAACATAGCCCGTACCTGCAATGGCAATTTTCATATTAAGTAGTCCAAATAAATTTCAACAAAAAAATCCTACAAACATTTCAAAAAATTTAAGCGTGCATTACCAAAGTCTTAAATGCCATTCCAGCTATCATAACCCGACAAAACACCAGACATCGAAAGTAAAATAATGTCTAAGAATTTATGTTTACTTTGCTTTCTTATCTAAGGTCTTTGATAGCTTAGATAGGTTCTTTAGTTCGCTCACCTTTAGTCTCCGAAGTGATATCGGAGTAATTTAAAATAATTACAATGCTCTACAAAGCGTTATTTGATTTCATCAGGCTACATTAAACTACTGGAAGTGTTATTACCTAATCAGTTAATTAGTAATCTTCGCTCAGCCGTTATATATCATCAACTTTCATGCAATTTCCCTGTCAGCATTCCTACTGCACAACGGAACTTAGCACAAAACTCTCGGATAGTTTGAGCCATTCACCGTACTCACCTCCAACTTTTCAAGAATCGTGTTTTGCATAATCTGATATAACCGCATTTATCTGACTGCACTTATTGCCTTAACATCTACACTAACTGCCAATAATCCAGTAATAATATTCTATCTCAGAGCTAAGTGAAGTGCCTTGCTATGGCACAAAAACCTAACAAAGTTAATAAGAGTAAGGTATCGAACTACCATTTTGAGTATAGTGCCAACAAGTGTAAGAGTGAATACGCAATAACCGCACGTACAAGATTAAGATCAACATACCTCATACAACTTAGCAGGACCTTTTAATAGTTTGGGCTTCCTTCCCTGAAGCGTCCTCTTTGTTTCCTTTTTATGCCTCAAGTGTAATGCCTTAGTTGAGGGTATGCACAAACCAGAAATATCGTTAAATGCTTACTCAGATCCGAAGCGAGATCGAGTATTTTACCCCCCCCTTTCAGAACCGTATCCACTTAAAATACCAAGTGACAGTGTCTCGAATAATGGCATACGCAGATACATCGGTGGCAAACACTTGGTTAAGCAATCCATTACATTTACAAGCCAAACACAGTGCATGCTCTTTGATAATACACGTATAATGGAGAGCTTTGAGAAAAACGTGCTTAAATCACTCTAACCAATAATGAACACAGACTAGATAAATAAAGTAAGTCTAGTTTGCGAATTGGGGGGATATGAAAAACTTAAGATGTCCTGTATTTTTCGTAGTTGACTACCTCAAAATATCACTAAATAAATTTATTTTCGAAATACAGCTCTATATGCGTAAAAAACAAAACACTCAACAGACTCTAATAAAGATAACCTTTCAATCTTTCTATATATTTCCCACTGTCTTTTTGCTTTTTTAAATTTATTCCTAGATATTGAATTAGGAACAATCCTATATTGGGTCAATACGTCACTATAAGCATGTGCTCTCGTACCAGTCTTTAGTAGTTTTAACCAAAGAGCATAATCTTGCCCAGTTCTAATTAGAGGCATAGATAAATCATCGAACTTACTTCGTCTTAACATTACTGTAGAACACCCGAGCGTCGCTTTTTTTCGAAGCATATCTTTGTAAGAAACAGGCTCAGTCAAATGAGTATCAACACTTGCTCCAATACGTACTCCAGTCTCATCAATTAGTTCATATGAAGTAAAAGAAAAGTCAATCGAATTGTTAGTCATGAAAGACACCTGTTTAGCAAGCTTATTAGGTAGCCAAAGATCATCACTATCGATAAATGCTATAAACTCTCCTGAAGCATATGAAATAGAGTTATTTCTGGTAACAGCAGCACCAGAATTAACAGTATTTCGCTTAAGAATTATTCTTTCATCTGATTCAGCTAATCTTTTCAAAATACCATAAGATTCATCGGTCGAACAATCATCGGTAACTATCCATTCAAAATTTGAATGGGACTGATCGCGTATTGTTCTGTAGGTTTTCTCTATCCATTTTTCACAATTAAAACTAGGTGTAATAATCGATACTTTCATAAGGTTTACCTTAGAACGACAGTAATAAATTAGCACTGAAATAATTAAATGCTATGCTGAAAATTCATTTAAAAACTGATTTTTTTTTCATTAAAACAAAGGCATGGTATATTATAACGAAAAAAAGAACATCTGTATAATGTCCAAAAAATGCAACAGTATCCAGCTGAAATCTAATAATTAAAATAAATAGAACCAACAAACTATAAAGATCTTTAAAAGCAAAAACAGAAATAGCAAAGCAAGATAATAACACAAAAAACAAAGCCATAAAACCAAATTTAAAATTCATTAATATAAATGAATTATGTGGATT